>DATADQ010000202.1:0-28876 GCA_036258455.1 Nitrososphaeraceae archaeon
TCTTCGAGTGGTACGTCCTGCTGGATCCCTGCGTTATTTACCAAAACATCTATCCTGTTATAGTTCTTGATAGTTTCTTCAATCAATCGAACACAATCAGCCTCCTTGGAGAGATCAGCTTCTATCGGAATTGAATTACAGCCTAAAGTTCTGATTTCATCAGACACAGCCAGTGCCTCTTGCAGTTTTCTGGCATTTGTGACTACTGAAAAATATTCACCAGACTTTGCAAATGCTATAGCTATGGCCTTTCCGATTCCCGTACTGGATCCTGTTACGACTCCTATTTTTTTATTCATAAGTCATTTGTAAGAAATGCAGAGGATCTATTTGATTTATCTACATTCTTTTACAATACGCAGATTAACTTTACATGTATTGTGCATTTGATAGGTTTGTCACATGTTCATCTGGCCGCTGCGTCAAAAATCAAATATCTGGTTGAAATTGTTGGCACATTCATCCTCGTTTACGCTGTTTGCTCAGCAGCTACTGTAGATACTAAAGGTTTTACGCCCTCTGGTCGGGCGCGTTCACGGCGAGTACCCCTTTCTCTGGTGTGCGTCGATACGGACTGTGCTCATGGTTGATCGGGGCGTTCGACGTCGGTATCCAGGGTTCCCTGCGCCGCTTCCGATCCGCTGCGGCCCCCACCTTTGCCGCGGAGCACGAACGCCACGCCGACCGCGACGATCGCCCCGACCAACGGCCCCGCGACGTAGACCCAGTAGTCGGTGAAGTCGGCTCCGACGAGATCGGGGCCGAACGTGCGGGCCGGGTTCATGGACGCACCCGAGATCGGACTGCCCCACAAGCCTGCCAAGGCGATGTACCCGCCGACCGCCAGCGCACTGAGCGCACCGACGTTCTGGGCGCGCGATGCGGTACCCAGGATGACGCTCAATAGACCCAGGGTGAGAACCGCTTCCATCAGGAATCCGTCGGTTGCGGAGTATCCGGCGGCCACATAGTTGGAGCCATAGGTCGCGGAGACGTGGATGACGGACTGGAGGAACCAGGCGGCCAGGGTCGCTCCGACGAGCTGGATGGCGATGTAGCCGGGCACGCGGCGCCACGGGAAATCTCCTCGAAGCGCGAATCCCACACTCACGGCGGGATTGAGATGCGCGCCGGAGACCTTGCCCATGAACAGGATGATTCCAATCACCATCAGCCCCGGTGCGACCACGGCCGCCGTGCGACTGATCGTGTCCGGGAACGCCTGACCCATCATCGGGCCGCCGGCGGCGACAAGCACCAGGAAGAACGTCCCCAGCAACTCTGAGAAAAGGCGCCGTCCTTCAAGTTTCCAATGGGAATTATAGAAATTATTACTAGCTCTAGCCATAATTTGCTATACTTAGAAACGTTGTATATAAAACAGTATTATCGTGATATTCTCGCCTTTATTATAGCAACATTAGAATTGCACTTAAAGATATTCACGTGCATTCATATTCCCCTTCCAGTTTTCTTATCCGTAATAATCATATGATTGTAATCATCACAGTCATCATTGCCTACGACCTAAGTCAAAAAACAAAAACTATATTTTAGGTTTAATCGGTTCAACTAAAAAGATCGAAGAGATTAATTATATAAATCAGCTTCATGGTAACAGTTTTAAGCACTAGGGTTACCGTGCTAATTACTGTAAGACTTTCTTTCATAATGATGACATCTGTGATGAAATAATAAATCTCAGAAAGGGCATAGAATCATAACTAAAATAGATAAAAAGCAAAAAGTAAAAAATTAGATCCAACTAAAAAGATATCCTTAAAGATGGATCGTGAAATTCTCACAAGGGAAAAAAGAATGCAACTAGGCAAAGACCTTCGGGAAAAATGCTCCCGTAGTAGACACGCCGAGTGGTCGCCTTCCTTGCGGTCATGGAATCCAATAGACCTAATAGAGACTTCAAACAAAGACAGAATTGAAAGTCTTGTAGCCGTACGATATCAGCGAATGTTAGAATCAGCTTTCAAATTCTTCAGAGGCGCTGCAATCATCCAAACCAGAGACCTATTAAAGTCACCCGTATCAGGGATAATAGTTCAGGCGTGTGGTGATTGTCATCTGTTGAACTTCGGGGGATATGCCACACCAGAACGGAATTTAGATTTTGACATCAATGATTTTGATGAGACCATTCCCGGACCGTGGGAATGGGACATAAAACGGCTAGTGGTCAGCTTCGTCCTGGCTGCAAGGGAACTGGGCTTTTCTAAAAATATAGCAGAAGAGGCAGTTAGATCGGCGACGTACTCCTATCGGATTCGGATGTCTGAGTTTGCAGGACAGAGTTTTCTTGAGAGATGGTACGCAAAAATATCCATCGAAAATCTTCTTGAGTTTTTCCACAATGACAAGGACTTTGTAGAACGTTTGAGAAAAGTCGAAACACGGGCCGCCTCCAGAACGTCAGAAACACTATTTCCCAAAATCACAAGGGCTGTAAAAGGACACTTAAAGATATTAGATGAGCCACCGCTTATCTACCATTTCCGCAAAGCTAACCAATACCTGGAAAGACTAGGCAAATATCTGGGTGAGTACAAGGCATCACTGCAGGAGGACAAACAAAAGTTATTTGATCACTATTGCATTGAGGACACTGCAATCAAGGTAGTTGGCATAGGCAGTGTTGGGACACGTTGCCTTGTCAGTTTGTTTCTTGCTGATGGTAAGGATCCACTGTTTCTTCAAACAAAGGAAGCTCGCAGATCAATATTGGAGGTTCCAGATAAAAAGAGTCGGTATGATAACCAGGGCTATCGCGTTGTACATGGGCAACGTCTTATGCAAGCTGCAAGCGACATATTTCTTGGTTGGTTCCGCTCTGATTCAGGACATGATTACTATGTTCGTCAACTCCATGATATGAAAGTTTCAGCACAAGTTGAAACCTTCAAGCCTCAGACTCTTCTAGGTTACGCAACAATGTGCGGTTGGGCTCTGGCAAGAGCCCATGCAAAGGTTGGAGACGCAGAAATGATAGCGGGGTATTTGGGATCAAAAGACAAATTTGATGTTGCGCTGGTGCAATACGCAAAGAGCTACGCAGATCAGGTGGAACTTGATTTTAAAGCGTTCAAGGAGGCTGTTCGTTCTGGGCGTCTGGGGGTAAAGAGAACCGAGTCAGGCCTTAAAGATTTCGAGATTTAAAAACATTCTGAGAAAAATAAAGGCAGGAAGAAGTTTTTCTGCGATGTTTAAGTTACTGTTTGTGAGTTGCGCTCATATTATCTTTTATTATCGTCTAGTCATGACATCAAAAAGCACTCAAAATAACATCCATTAGAAAATTAACCACAATGCATGGTCTAGATAGCTCATCGGGTAGAAGTGTAGCTAAACTCGACGAGATAACGTCAATGTCCAATAATATTTCAAATACCAAAATAAATACTATGGACAACTTTAGTGAAATTTACGCAAAACCATTCAATCTTACAATACCACAAAATACTTATGTGCCTGAGCAGGTCACTGGAACATGGCCTGCTGGAGGGCGTGGCTGGTTTACCTTTCTGAAACCGTTACCACCAGTCATGAGTTCTGCGTTAGTTTTATCATTCACAACAAACTATAAAAGTAATTTAATTGGCCTACTAGGGCGAGACGATATTCGAATCAGGGGAACATATTAAGATATTCTTAGCGTTACCTTGTTAGTATACAGATATTTTTACAATAACGTTCTAAGAAATAGAAATATTTTTATACCAACCAAATCCCTAAAGAAGTTAATAATTAACAACTGATGGGAGGAATTTATAGTTTGAATGAACAAGAACCAACCAATTTCCCACCAGTTGTTTCTGGTTGCGTTATAATTTGGTGTACTACATACTATAAAGCGGCTTACGTAGAATGTTATAAGAACATATGAATTAGGAACGTTATTCTCTATAAAACTCTGATTGTTTTACTGAATAATCATTGAATTTCTGTATGGTAGGAAATTTTATATCTAGTAATTGGTAATATAATAAAATGAATTGTCCTAAATGTGATCATGAGAATTCTACTGAAGACTTAGTTAAACAACTAGCAGAATGTCCATGTGATTGTCATAATGAAACCCATTTATTCTAATATTTATGGTCTTGCTGTCTTAGTATAGCCTAATTCTTCTCTTACTTGTATGACGCCATGATACATAGATTAGATTGTTAACAATTGGTGGGATTAGAGCCGTACGCGATAACGGACCATAATAATCCCACCAGCGAACGTATGGTGATCTGAAGTACCTCTACGTCATTCATTCCTCGGCAATAAAATTTAAATAAATTTACTAAGTACCAGTGGGAGTTGGAAAGGCGCAGATACCTACATAATCATTGAATTTCTTTGTTTCCCTACTCTCGAATTATTAACTTGTCCTTGTCCATAAACTACTTGCATAGTAATAAAAAACGAAATTCCGAATACTATTACAAATATAATAGATTGGTTAGTTGTTGTTTGCATATTCATCTTTCAATCTGTCCTTTAACATCGAACAATATTAGTTACAATATAAAATAAATATTTAATACTATTCTTCCGTAAAATGCTGACAATTACAAACCCGACAACGATGATCATTATCTTGTTGCCCTAGAAAGTATCTGTGACTCTTGCACACATGTTTACAATTTAGACAGATATCGAATTCACTCAATTAATTTTGGTTATTCCTTCGTCACAATTAAATTATTCCAGTCTCTTTCGCTAACCAACGTTATCAACCAGCTCCATTTGTAATAAACATAAGTTTACAGAAATTATGCTTACCTGATTTACATGTATTTATCAATTAATAAATAGCAATTTATAGAAATAACGTAATTATGAGAGTGTATGATAAGCATATTCAGATTAATTATTTTAAAACTAGAGGGGTAAAGCGTGAAATTACAAGTTAAAAATTTATCTAAAATATTTAAAACAACCAGTTCAAATAATTCTGATTATGTTTCTGCGATTGAAAATATCGATTTAACAGTTAATGATGGCGAATTTGTGAGTATTGTCGGTCCCTCTGGATGCGGAAAATCTACTCTTCTAAACATTCTAGCAGGACTTGACAAGCCCACTGAAGGCGAAATCATTCTTAATGGTCATCAAATCGATGGTACGGGGCCGGATAGAATTATGGTATTCCAAGAGAACGCCTTGTTTCCGTGGCTCAAAGTAATCGAAAATGTTGAATTTGGACTAAAAATAGCCGGTTTGCAGAAAGACAAGAGGCGTCAAATAGCACTTGCGCATCTAGAAACAATGCAATTGACAAAATTTACCGACTCTTACGTGTATCAATTATCTGGTGGCATGAAGCAAAGAGTGTCTCTCGCTAGAGCACTTGTCATGGATCCTGAAATATTGCTTATGGATGAGCCGTTTGCCTCTTTGGATTCCCAAACACGTGACTTGCTTTCTGTTGAATTACAGCTTATTTGGTCAAAAACCAGAAAAACTATTATTTTTGTAACTCATAATATAATGGAATCTGTATGTCTTGGAGACAGAGTATTTGTATTTACAAATAGACCAGGAAAAATCAAAAGAGAGATAACAATTGATCATAGAAGACCAAGACTTACCGAAGATGATGAGCTCAAACCCTATTACAGGGAAGTTTTAGGAGAATTGAGAAGCGAAATTAGTGCTGCTCGCAAACACAAAACTGACTAGTTTTTCGTTAGTTTCTTTACAAGGTCCAGACCATCTTCAAAACTATTTGGTGAGCACAAAAGAATCTTTTCCGTCAAACTCGCTGCTTCACGAACAAAATTTTCTGGCTTTTCCTTATACAAACCCCAATCCAAACCTATATTCTGTGCTGAAATTTTGTTTCTCTTTGATGGACACATTATGCATGGGATAACATCAATTCTATAAGGTAAAGACACTTTAACAATCTCCTTCAAATTGTCGATAGAACTTATAGACTGTGTAACAAATGCCCGTGGTCTTGCTTCGAGTTTATTCTGTATTTTTACTCCATCAACGATTTTGCTTGGAAACGATAAATCCAATTTTATGAAGTTGTTAAAATTATGTTCTGAAAGAATTTTAATAGCCTTGCTGGGCATGACATCGAAAAATTTATTGCCAATAATAGGGTTGTCTCCACGAAGAATTAGAATGCTATACACTCCACACAAAATAGCCTCTGTGACAAATTGAAGTATGGATATAACATTTTTGTCGTAGAGTCTACACGTACAGCTTATCGGTTTTGATATGCCCATCTGTTTTAACATTGAAACGAGCATCAAATTCGAAACTCGTGGGATACCAAGTACATTATCAGTCAAGTGTATTCCGTCAACATATTCTGAGACAATCTTTGCTCTCGACAAGAAAAGACCAATATTCTTGTTTATTGTATCGTTTTCAAATTGATTATTGTAAAGAACCTTTGGCGGGTTCATCTCATAAATAACTTTGATATCCATCAATATCTCACAATAATTATCATAATTAAAGCCTTAATTTAAAATCTTGAAAAATTCGAAATAAAGTATTTTTCAAAAATTATCACTCGATAGATTTTATAGTTTAATTAATAATGAATACATACGATGATCCTCTTTTGTACGATGAAAAACTAGTCAAAGATTTGATTTATCCGTTTTTGCATAAGAAAGTAATTTTTCCATCACCTTCAAAACAATTCAAATTTGCAGCCGTAATGATAACAATCCATTTCACAAATACAAATCCGCATGTGATCTTGATAAAAAGGACTAACCTTGTGAAAAAGCATGCCGGAGAAATTTCCTTCCCAGGTGGTAATTTTATGGAAAGTGACATTGATATGTTAGAAACTGCCGTAAGAGAAACAAGTGAAGAAATAGGGGTCAAGATCGAAAGAGAACAGGTTATTGGCCACTTGCACGCAGAAAGGACATTAACTTCACGTTACAAAATCTACCCGTATGTGGCACTAATAGACAGGATGCCAAAAATAACCAGTACAAATTACGAAGTAGAGAAAATCATAGATGCCCCTCTTATACCATTACTTAAGAGTAGAGAAAATGACCTGAAGCATCAGCAACAATATTCGATTCCCAAGTTACCTAAATTTACCTACAAAAACGAAATTATTTGGGGAGCGACAGCAAGAATTTTAGATCAACTGACGAAACTTTTTTCTCGTGAAATTAATTTCTGAAAAGTTAAAACCACTAGTTGAAGAATATACTATTAAACGATACTTTGTTTAATATCATTAGGCGTCAATAAGCGTGGACTTCAGATTTGTGTTTTCTTAAAATTCTGAAAGTACCGAATTTCATGGTACATTTATCACATTTCCACAGATTTACCTTTGCCTGACTATAAAAAGTATAAGATTCATTTCCGCTCTCATACTTACCTGTGCTGCTGTTGTAATTCACTGGGTTGTAATTTATTCTGTACTTAATCCTCGATATGTTTATTTTCAAATTGCAATGCTATTGAATTCTTTATTTAAAAAAAGTAAAGTTAATTGAACATATAGGAACCTATCAACCTTATTTTACTAACTGAAGATCAACAAAACTAATATCTCATATGGAAAAAGTATCAATGTGTATTTTGACAACCTAAGAGAATACGTAGAATCTCTTGAAAAAACAGGTCAATTGAGTAGAATAAGGACAAAAGTCTCAGTTGATTTAGAAATTGCAGAAATTCTGCGCAGAGTCATGTATAAGAATGATGGCCCTGCGATATTATTTGAGAATGTAGAAGGATACAAAATTCCTGTACTTGGTAACGCATTTGGATCGTTGAGAAGGTTGAAAATGGCTCTTGATACGGAAAACTTTGAAGAAATCGGTGAACGCATGACAGCATTAACGAAATTAAAGATGCCTCATGGACTATTGAATAAATTTAAGATGCTTCCAAAGCTATCGGAGATTTCTGATTATGGTCCAAAAAGTACAAGTTCTGGTCCAGTAACAGAAATTATTGAAACTTCTAATCCCACGTTAGATAATTTACCAATTATTAAATCGTTTCCCAAAGATTCTGGAAGATTTATCACTTTTGGAATTACTGTTTCAAAAAATCCTGAAACTCAGATTCGAAACATGGGTGTATACAGATTACAGGTTATCAGTTCTAAAAAAGCGATAATGCACTGGCAAATTCACAAGAGAAGTGCACTACATTATCAAATGAATAAGGAAAATATGCAAAAAACAGAGGTTGCAATAGTAATTGGAGCTGATCCTGCAATAGTTTTTAGTGCGGTCGCACCCGTTCCAGAAGGATTAGATAAATTTCTGTTTGCAGGAATCACGCGAAAAAAGGGCATAGATCTTGTGAAATGCAGAACGGTCGATATCGAAGTTCCTGCGTCTGCTGAAATCGTTTTAGAAGGATATGTTGATCCATCTGAGCTGAACATAGAGGGACCATTCGGAGACCATACAGGATATTATACTCCCCAAGAATCTTATCCTACGTTTACTCTGACAGGCATGATGATGAGAAATAATCCTATTTATCTTACGACAGTCGTTGGAAAACCCATACTTGAAGATGCCTACATTGGTAAAGTCATTGAAAGATCATTTCTTCCGATGGTAAAGCTCTTCCAACCTGAAGTAGTTGATTTTTCAATGCCTGCCGCAGGTTGGTTCCAAGGTCTCGCAATTGTCTCAATTAAAAAAAGATATCCAGGACAGGCCAAAAAGGTCATGATGGGTCTGTGGGGGATGGGTCAATTATCACTTACAAAGATATTGATCGTAGTAGACCAGGATATCAATGTACATGACATGAATGATGTAATTTGGGCTGTAACGACTCGATCTGACCCAAAGAGGGATACAATGTTAATTGATAACGCACCTACCGATACTCTAGACCCTGCATCTCCATTCTTAAATTTAGGATCAAAGATGGGTATTGACGCAACTAAAAAAACAAAAGAGGAGGGATATGAGAGACCAGTTCAAGAGGAGGCACTTCCGGATAAAAGTACTGCTGATTTAGTAACAAAAAAATGGAATGAATATGGTTTGCAAGATTAAGAATAAGAATAAAACATGATATGATAAATATACGTTATTCAAATGATGAGTAATGAAGTTAATTCACAACGGTAAAGTAAAAGACGTCTATGAATTAGACTACAAGAATCTGTTATTTCATTTTACAGATAGAGTTTCAGCATATGATGTACCGATGATTACCGACATAAAAGGAAAGGGAGAAATTCTGTGTAAATTTGCCGAATTTTGGTTTAACTACTTGAATTCTAAAAATCACATGGTAAGATTAGTTGCCAAGGACAAAATGGTTGTAAAGAAACTCAGAATGATTCCTCTTGAGTGCGTGGTCAGAGGATACTTGTATGGAAGTCTCTACGAACGGTATACTACTGCAGGTAATATCTTTGGTCTAGGCCCCGAATTGAAAATTGCATCCAAACTACGGGAACCGATATTTGATCCAACAACAAAGTCAAAAATCCATGACCTACCTATTTCCGAGGATCAAATTTTAGCGGAAAAAGTGCTAACAAATGATGAATTAAGATATGTGAAAGATACGTCGATAAGACTTTACGAACAAATGTCAGAGATATCAAATAATGCAGGATTCATAATCGCAGATGTGAAATTTGAGTTTGGAAAGGATCCTCTTACGGAAGAAATTATTTTAGCTGATTCACTTGGTCCTGATGAATTCAGAATGTGGACTATAGACTCATACAAAGTCGGAGTGGAGCAAGTGAGCTATGATAAACAATATCTTAGAGATTGGCTAACTAAGGTTGGGTTTAGAGATAGAGTCAAACAGGCATCTAGCGACGGAAAGAACCCTATCCCACCTGAACTTCCTTCTGATGTAATAAATGAATTATTGAAAAGGTATTCGTTTGTTTATGAAAGGATATCCAAGATATGAATTGCCGATTCTAGGTTCCAGTCTTTTTATATAGTATAAGAACACTTATTCTATTTTAATTGTCAGTATTCCTTTTGCTTCAGAATTGGTTAATGCATTTATGAGATATCTTGGAATGTCAATTGCCGATTTATCACATGAAACAATCAGTGTTCTTGAGTCGACGTAATTTGATTTCCTCAATACTATATCATGTTTGTGGGTAATTTCTAAATTATTGTTGCCAAATCCAGCCAGGTTAAATTCGTAAGGTTCTACAATAATTCCTATTTTTACGACTGTGCCACTTTTTCTTAATTTCTGCTTTAATGAAATATCCAAATCAACACAGGCCTTGTTTGCTGAAACACCAACAATACAATCACCCTTATTGGTCAAATTGGCATCCTTGGTAATTTCAATTGTCCGGGAGTGAAGAGAAAGTATATTCTTGTGACCTTGAAATGTTATTTCTTCTTCCAAAGATAGGTCTATCTTTCGAAAAATCAATTGACAATTTAAAGTATGATACTAAGGTAAACTTAAATTAAAGAAACCAAACAAGTTAGAGCTGATTTGTTACCTGCAGCAGCTGGTTATGATAGAGCAATAACGGTATTTTCACCAGACGGTAGACTATACCAAGTAGAGTACGCAATCGAAACCGTAAGAAGAGGAACCCTAGCGGTTGGAATCAAAAGTAAAGACGGTGTGGTATTAGGTGTGGAAGAAAAAGCTAGGAAATTACAAGTTTCTGATATTACTCAAAAAATATTTCAGATAGATGATCATATTGGAGTAGCAGCAGCCGGATATATTCCTGATGCAAGAACTCAAGTTGACCATGCAAGATTTTTTGCTCAGAGTAATAGACTGATATACGATGAACCTGTAGATGTTGAGGGTGTTGCAAAAAATCTTGCAGATATGGCACAACAATTCACTCAGTACGCTGGAGTTAGGCCATATGGTGTTGCGTTAATCCTTGCAGGAGTTGACAAGAATGGTTCTTCACTTTATCAAACTGATCCAAGTGGAACTTACATTGGATACGATGCAGTTGCAATTGGCAATGGCAGCGATCAAGTAAATGAATTCCTGGAAAAAAACTACCATGCTGACATAAGCATGGATGAAGCAAGTAGCCTTGCATTGGAGTCAATTTATTTGGTTAGTGAAGAGAAAACAGGGACTAGACATATAAAAATGGCTCAAATAGATACCAAAACAAATAGAATGATAAGAGTTGAAAATAATGACATTGAAAAATATGCATCAAAGTCGAAAGAAAACGCCAGTAAAAGAGCTCCTCAATAATTTTTATTTTCTGACTTCTAAATCAAGGTAATATTGGTTTAAATATTCAATAAATATTGTGAATTTTGTGACAGTTAAGACTGGCTCAATTGCTCCCGAATTGAAAGTTAGAGAATGGGTGCAAGGTGGGCCCATTAGTCTGAAAGATTATCAAGGCAAAGTAATCGTTGTAGAAGTTTTCCAAGTAAACTGCCCAGGGTGTTTTATTTATGGAATTCCTGAAGCAATAGATACATATCAAAAGTACAAGAGCAATGGAGTAGTAGTATTAGGACTTGCAACAGCATTTGAAGATTTTGACAAGAATACACTTGAAAATCTAGAATTGCTATTAAAGGAAAACAAGGTCATTGGTGAAACTCTTACAACTCTTACGTACCAGAGTAAGTTACTAAATGAAGGAAGGTTATCATACAAAATTCCCTTTCCTGTAGGAATGGATATGCTTGTAAAAGAAAAACTTCCCATAGAAGACAAGAGAATTATGGAATTTGTTAATGCAAACGTTCTTGATTTTGATTTGTATCATCAAAAAGATAAGGAGCAAATTATTTCACGTGTTAAATCATACTTGGAAACAAAACCTTACAGTCCTCTCACTTTCGAAGAATATTCATTGAAAGGAACTCCTTCAACAATATTTATAGACAAAAAGGGTATTCTTTGTGAAACGACTTTTGGATCGACAGGTCTGATGGCAACAACTGTAGAAAAATTATTATCAGAATAAATGGTCTACAAAATACTTTGACTAATCTGTGGATTGCAATCCCCGACTCTTGTTTGATTGAATCTCAAACAATTCTTGATAAAAGTTACAAAATCTCACAAATTTCTCGTTCTTGTTCAATATTCTGCGTTAATAAAGTCTTTATTTATCATGATAGGAGCACAAAGGCTGAAAAAATCGACAAAAAAATATTGAGAACAATACTTGAATACCTTGACACACCTCCATATCTTAGAAAAAAAATTTACCCCAAAATGTGGATACTAAAGCATGCTGGAATATTACCGCCCATAAAGTCGCCTCATCATAAAGGACTGATAGACATTAAGAATATCAAAGATAATGAGATACGATTTGGATTTGTTGTAAAACAAAATGATTCGTTGTATGTGGATGTAGGACTTCAAAAGCTTATAAGATATAGTGGAATCCAATTAGGCAAAAAAGTCTTGGTAAAAATTTCAAATAAGGGACAGCTGCTAGCGGAGGACATTGCAAAAGAGGAGATTGATGGTTACTGGGGCTATGATATCCAATTTGCAGACTCGTTATCAGCATTGCTAGAAAATACAAAGTGCGAAGTATTGATGACTTCGGTGGAAGGCTCACCATTTACAAAACATGTAGATGATTTGATGAGCCCTGTAAAAATGTCAAAGAACCTACTGATTGTGTTTGGAGGCCCGAAATTTGGTTTGAGGAAAATACTAGAATGTGAAAACAAAAGGATTGCGCAGAGCTCCCATCTTTTGAACATGTTTCCTAATCAAGGTACCCAAACGGTAAGGTTAGAAGAGGCAATTCTTGGTACATTATCAATAGTTAATAATTACTTATACGCTTGATCGAGTTTCCGAACAAAATTTTCTATACTTGTGAAAATAGGATTATCGCAATTTGCTGACATTCACTTAAACTTATTAATTTATTAAAGGGATAACAAAAAACGGATTAATCATGGGTCATCGAAAATACAGTGCACCTAGACGTGGAAGTATGGCGTTCTACCCAAGAGTGCGTGCACGTAGTCTCGAATCTAGGCTTAGGACCTGGTCGGATCCTAAATTGGAGAAATCATCTTTATTAGGTTTTGCCGGGTATAAAGTTACTAATTTAAATGTATTATCTGTTGATGATAGAGAAAAGACTCCAAATTATGGCAAGAATGTCATGAATTCGTCCACTTTAATAGCCACGCCCCCATTGAAAATAATTGGGGTAAGAGCATATGCAGAAACAGCATATGGAAAAAATGCAATCTTTGACGCTTTTGCAAAAGATAACGACAAATATCTCTCAAAAAAGGCATCGTTCAAGTACAAGGAAGGTAAATTAGAAGAAATCAATGCGTATATTGATAAGATTAAGCATGTAGTTGCAATCGTATCATCTTATCCCGCCAGTGCGTCATTATCTCAAAAGAAGCCATTTGTATGGGAAATACCTATTGGTGGAAAAGATACAAAATCAAAAATTGACTATGTAGCTAGCAATATTGGAAAGCAGGTAAACATAGACGAAGTTTTTGAGACCGGACAATTTATCGATATTTCCGCCATAACGAGAGGAAAAGGGATTGAAGGACCAATTACCAGATTTGGAGTTAAGAGAAAACAACATAAGTCCAGAAAGAGTGTAAGGGCGCTTGGGACTCTAGGACCGATTTCTCCCGCAGTAGTCACCTATACTGTACCAAGACAAGGACAAAGAGGATTTCATCAAAGGACTGAATACAACAAACGGATATTGATAATTTCAAATCCTGAAATGGATGATGATTTTAAGATTAACCCAGAGGGTGGATTTCAACACTTTGGCATGATCAAAAGTGACTATATAATTGTCAGAGGCTCAGTTCCAGGAGTTCCAAAAAGATTAGTCAAGATGAGATTTCCAAGTAGGACGGTTAGTAAGAAGATAGTAGAACCTAAAGTTTTGGAGGTACTCATAAAATGAAAGTTAGTCTTAGGGATCTTCGTGGAAAAGGAATTGGATCACTAGAACTTCCATCTGTTTTCAGTACACCTTTTAGGCCAGAGATTATAAAAAAAGCCTATGTTAACGTGCTTTCTACTAAATTCCAACCTCAGGGAAGATACCCTGCAGCTGGAGAAATTGTCAGTGCAGAATCACGCAATACTGGCTTAGGAATTGCGAGAATAGCAAGGGCCAGAGGCGAAGGGTTTCAACGTGCTGGTCAAGCTGCCGGAGTCGCGGGTGTTCGAAGTGGAAGATTAGCTCACCCACCGGTATCATGGAAGAAAAGTTACAAGAAGATAAACAAAAAGGAAAAACAACTTGGATTCTGTTCTGCAATTGCGGCAACATCTAATAAATACATAATAGAAAAACGCGGTCACAATGTCGGAAAAATCTCTGAATTTCCAATTGTGGTTTCAAATGATTTGGAGAAAATGACAAAGACTGCAGAATTAAGAAAAACTTTACTGTCATTAGGATTAGGAGAGGATCTTAAAAGGTCTACGAACATAGTAAGGATACCATCTGGTAAATCACGATTGCGTGGAAGAAAAAAACACACAGCTTTGAGCTGTCTAATAGTTGTATCAAAGGATTCTTCGGTAAGCAAACTGAAAAAATCTTTACCAGGGGTGAATATTGTCTCGATAGAAAACCTGAGTATTATGGATCTAGTGCCTGGAACAAAACCGGTTAGATTAACCATCTATACAAAAAATGCAATTGATTCCATGAATAAAGTAAATACAGTTTGGTCAAAAATACAGAGCATGGTGAAATAATAATGAGTAAAGTGGCAGAAGATAATCTTAATTCAATTATTCTCAGACCTTATATTACAGAAAAGACATTCAATTTGATTGAGAAGGAAAATAAGTTAACTTTTATTGTTTCTGACAGTGCAAGCAAGAAAGATGTAAATGAAGCAATAAGAACAATGTACGAAGGTAACGTTAAAGAAGTCAATATCTTTAGGACGATTCAAGGCAAAAAAGCAATTGTTAAATTTACAAAAGACGATGAAGCGCGACAGCTCGCAACAAAATTAGGATTGGTCTAAGTTGGGTCATCTAGTTAAATTTAAAAGGAGTATTTTGGAGTTGATAATGTTAGTTGGTTCGTGAATTTAGATTTAGAGGTTATAATGTAGATCAATTAAAGAGTTTGTCAATAGAGGCCCTTCTACCATTGTTAAATGCTAGACAAAGGCGGTCGTTGGATAAAAGAGTAGGAAAGTATATGGATGATCAAAAAAGAAAACTACGTGAGCGAATAAAAAGTGTCAGAGATGGTTCATCTAATGAAACTTTACGAACTCACGTTAGAGATATGATAATACTTCCGGACATGGTGGACATTACTATCAATGTTCATAATGGTAAGGATTTTTCTCCAATTACTATAAAACCCGAGATGATTGGCCACTATTTGGGTGAATATGCTATTACAAACAAACGAGTTCAACACGGTGCACCTGGAGTAGGAGCTTCCAGATCAAGTCTATATGTGCCATTAAAGTGATACATTTGCCTACATATTCTTACTCATTTTCTCAATTTGACAAGAATAAACACGTTAGAGCATCGTTAAGAGAAACCGACATCTCGCATAAACACGCGAGAGAAATTGCTCTAGCAATAAAGGGACTATCAATCGAAAGAGCAAGGAACATTTTAGATCAAGTCATTGAAAAAAAAGTTGCTGTTCCATATAGAAGATATCACAATGAAGTAGCCCATAGATCAAATATCGCGGACGGTTTTTTTTCTGGAAGGTTTCCAAAGAAAGCTTCTGAAGAATTTTTACGACTTTTGGACAATTTAGAATCAAACGCAGAGTACAAGGGTATGGATCTAGATAGGTTGGAAATAGTATCTTGTGTTATCCATAAAGGAACAAAACTTAAGCGGTTTATTCCTAGAGCTATGGGAAGGTCAAGTCCTAAAGTTGACACGTTGACACATGTAGAGATCGTAGCTAGAGAGGGTAAAGTATATTGAGCGCAATAAAAAACGTAATGAAAAATAATTTTAGAAATATGGAACTGAATGAATACCTGAGTTCTTCTTTAAGTGATGCTGGTTATGGAGGAGCCGAGGTTCAAAAGACTCCCATAGGTACCAAAATAACACTCTTTGTTATAAGACCGGGTTTGGTCATCGGAAGAAAAGGGAGCGGAATAAGAGACTTGACTACTAAATTGGAACAACAATTTAACTTGGAGAATGCACAGGTCTCTGTAACTGAGGTTACAAAACCTGAATTGAATCCACATATTATGGCAAATAGAATAGCACAGCTTATAGAAAGAGGAACTGCATTCAGAAGAGCTTCATTATGGACAATAAATACGATTATGGGTGCTGGAGCTATGGGTGTGGAGGTTACTGTATCGGGCAAGCTTCGAGGAGAACGAGCTCATTTTGAAAAGCATTCAGCAGGAGTCATCCCAAAGAGTGGAAAAATTGCAGAAGAAGTGGTAAAAAGTAGCACAAATAGCATATTAACAAAAATGGGACTAGTAGGAATAAAACTAAAAATTTCATTGAAAGAAGAAATTCATCGTGATTTTGATTTAGGCGCAGAATCTCAACCAAAGAGCGAGACACAGATTGAGAGTGAAAGCGAAAGTAAAAGTCAAAGCGAAAACCAGAGCGTTCCATCAGATTCAGAAATTAAGACAGAGAATAAAGATATTATTAACAGTGAAGTTAAGGAAATTGCCGTGAATAAAAGTGAGACTTGATGGCTAGACTTAAGTTAAAAACATTAAGAGAGTTTAACGACGATGATTTGGAGTCAAAATTATCAGAAATTAGGGCAGATCTGTTGAAATTGAGAATTGAAAACTCTAAAGGGACTCTCAAAAAGGAAACTGGAAATATGAAATGGAAGAGGAGAGACATTGCCCGTATACTTTCTATTTTAAAGGAAAGGGAATTAACAAAGTGACGTTTAGGGATTACATGTTACAATATGAATTGATAGGGCGTAAAGCACAAATAGAGTATGGGCCCCTCAACAATCAAAAAAAGATTAACGGCAAAATCACCTTCGAAACTAAAAATACAATTTCACTAAGTGATGAATCCAAATCATATGTTATTCCCAAAAAATCAATATGCAGATTAGGACTGATTTTTCAAGATGAGATTTGTTTCATGAATGGTTCACTGTTAATAGGAAGGCCGGAAGATCGGTTACTTAAGTGATGGTTGATAGAGTATGAGTCGTAATATTGGTGTAACAGTTTCACAGCCAAAAAGAACTTGTGATGATGACCTGTGTCCTTTTCATGGTAAACTTTCAATAAGAGGAAAAATTTTGACAGGGACCACAATAAGCTCCAAAGCGCACAAGATGATAGTTGTGTCCCGTGAATATGCCAGGCTGGTTGGAAAATACAAAAGATACGAGAGAAGCAGCTCCAAAGTTCATGCGTTTCTTCCTTCATGTATTGATGTAAACGAGGGTGATGAAGTAAAGATTGCAGAATGCAAACCAATTTCAAAAACGGTATCGTTTGTAACTTTGGAGGTTATAAAAAGTGGCGTCTAAAAGTCGTGCGGTCTCTGCAAAAGGAGTAGAAGAATTTAGGCCATATATTACAAGGGTGTTACCAATAACAGCTAATTTAGTTTGTGCTGACAACACTGGAGCTAAAATATTAAGGATTGCTCAAGTCACACGTATCAAGGGAAGACATTCAAGACTGCCATCTGCTGCAGTCGGAGATTTTGTGAATGTTACAGTAAAGAAGGGAAAAGCAGAGCTACGAAAACAAATGTTTGGAGCCGTAATAATCAGACAAAAATATCCGATAAGGAGACTAAATGGCGTCCGGTTATCATTTGAAGATAATGCTGCAGTTTTGGTTACACCGGAAGGTGAAATAAAAGGAACTGACATAAAAGGACCAGTCGCTGCCGAAGCTGCAGAAAAGTGGCCCAGAATAGCAAATCTTGCATCATTGATAATATGAGGTAATAATGATGTTCTATAAACTCATTTCAAAGCATAAAAGAGAAAAATTATTGGGAGCTAATCTGTCCGAGAACCTGAGAGAGCAACATAATAAGAGAAGCATGAGGGTAATTAAGGGTGATACTGTTAGAATTTTAAGAGGAGAATATGTTGGGATAGAAGGGAAAGTCGAGAAAGTGAATACAGAAAGGTCGACACTATCAATTGAAGGTATTCAGAGAGAAAAAATACGTGGTGGCAAAGTCAAGGTGCAGATTCATGCTTCAAATGTTCAGATTATTTCAGTGAATACCGATGATGAATATAGAGTGAAAGGCACTAAAAAAGTAAAAGAGAAAAAAACAAAGGTAAAAAAAGGGAAGGAAATGAAAAAATCAGCTGTAAAGAAAGAATTGGTTAAAGAGGCAGAAACTTAGTCATGGCCAAAAAAGGAGCAGATAAGAGACTAAAAAGACAACTTGCGCCACGCTTCTGGCAAGTCAATAGAAAAAGTGCAAGGTTTATTCTGAACACAATGCCAGGACCACATACTAGAAAATTTTCCTACCCAATTGGTGTGGTATTACGTGACATTTTACATGTTTGCTCAAATATACGAGAAGTAAAAAGATCGCTAAATAACGGATTAATAAGCGTGGACGGTAAAATGGTACGGCGTCCAAATTTTCCCATTGGCTTGATGGATATTGTAGAGATAAAACCTTCAAACGAATTTTATAGATTTGTACCCTCAAATGGAATTCCACTCTTTCCAATAAAAATAAACTCAGATGAAAAAAACCTAAAGTTGGAAAAGATCAAATCTAAAGTTACCTCAGAGAAAAATATATACCAATATTGTCTTCATGACGGAAGAACATTTCTAAGTGAAGAATCATATAATGTGAATGATACGTGTTTAATTGAATTACCTAAATTTGGTATTAAAAATCATGTGCAACTGAAAGAAGGATGTAACGTTATTGTTACTAGAGGAGAAAACGCTGGTAATATTGGCAAGGTTAAAGAAATTAAAACTGGATCGTTTTCCCTTCCTAAACGTGTATTTCTCTCTATGGGTGAAAAAACTGTAGAATTACCAGTTGATATCGTCATGGCAATTGGGGTTGAATCTTCACTAATTCAGGTGAGCAAGTAAAATGAGAACAGTAAATAATATGAAACAGATTAGTTTGGAAAAAGTTGTAATAAACATTGGCGTAGGAAAATCTGGTGAGCCAATGGAGAGAGCCAAAAACGGATTAGAAGAATTAACCTCCAGAAAACCCACTCAATGTGGCGCAAAAAATAATGTAAGGGACTTTGGGATCCACAAAGGTGAACCAATCGGTGCAAAAGTCACACTTAGAAACACTGAGGCGGTGGAATTTGCCAAGAGAATTATACAAGCAAAGAATAACCAATTGAAAAAATCGTCATTTGATAATTATGGAAATATTTCTATAGGAATCAGTGAACACATTGATATTCCTGGAGCAAGATATAATCCCGATATCGGAATATTTGGAATGAATGTATGCATATCGTTATCAAGACCTGGTTATAGAATAATTAACAAGAGTAATCCAAGAAAAATGGGAAAGAAACATAGAATCTCGAAAGATGAGGCAATAGAATTTTTCAAAAATCTGGGAGCTGAAATGGTATAATGCCAAAACAAAGAGAATATGATGTCACTGGCAGAAAACAACGTATCCATGGAAAGGGTACGCGATGGTGCAAAAGATGTGGTTGCTATTCAGGTCTTATTCAAGCTTATAATATCATGCTGTGTAGACAGTGTTTTAGAGAAGTAGCAATAAAATTAGGCTTTAAGAAATATGAGTAGAAAAATGGGTGAATGAGATGCCTGCATTAAATATCCTGTCAAATCTTTTTACCACTTTATACAATAATGAAGTTCGAAGAAAAAAAGAATGCATAGTGAGTCCATCTTCAAGATTTTCTAGTGAAGTACTGCGAGTGATGCAAAAATATCGATATATTGGAGAATTTGAGCAGATAGATGATTCCAGAGCTGGCAAATTTAAGATTCAACTGCTGGCAAAAATAAACAAATGCGGCATAATAACTCCAAAATTTAGTGTCAGAAAGAACCAATACCTGAACTGGGAAAGACAATTTTTGCCAGCGTATAATATGGGTATATTGATAGTTTCAACAAGCAAAGGTGTTATGACACATCATGAAGCACAGGAAATGGGAATTGGAGGAGTGTTGGTTGGATATGTCTACTAATGAATATGTTTCAAGATTAGAAATACCGAAAGGAATTTCTGTGACCTTGGAAGATAGAATAATAACAGTCCAGGGAAAACTTGGAACTATAGAGAAAGATTTTACAAAGCTTCCAGCATTTCTTACAATTGAAAAGAACATTTTAAAGATTCAACCTTATGGATCAAGAAGGAAAGATTTTGCTATTTCTAATACGGCAAAAAGTATTATTAACAATATGATAAAGGGGGTTCAAAATGGATATAAATATAAGATGAAAGTGGTATTTGCACATTTTCCTATAACTGTCAAGGTGAAAGATGGCAGAGTATATGTTGAGAATTTTTTTGGCGAGAGAAAGGCACGAATTTCAAAGATAGTGGGGCCTTCTACAAAGGTAGCCGTCGAAGGTGAGGATATTGTGATTTCTGGCCCTCATATTGAGGATGTTTCGCAAACAGCAGCGAATATAGAGCTATCTACAAAAGTTAAAAACAAGGATCAACGAGTCTTCCTTGATGGCATATACATTTATTCGCGAGAATAAAGTGTACGGCACCTGTAATAAATTTGGGATGACTTTTATATAGAATCTTTGTGCAAGTGGGATTAAGTGATAACAGTTATACTTGCCGGTGGTTTGGGAAAAAGACTAAGGCCTTTAACCTCTGACAGGCCAAAACCCATGATCCAGATTAATAACACTCCCATTATAGAGTTGCAACTTAATTGGCTTAAAAAATTTGGAATGAAAGATATTATAGTACTAGTAGGACATCTCAAAGAAAAAATAAAACACCATCTTGCTGACGGCAAAAGGTTTGGAGTCAACATAAGCTACATTGAAGAACATATGCCACTAGGAACAGGTGGTGCGCTAAAGAATGCAAAAACTCAAATAAGTCAAAATGGAAATACTGATACTGGATTTTTTGTAATTAATGGAGATATTTTGACCGATTTGGACCTGTTTACGATATCTGAAAAAGGATCAATGTCACTTGCATTAGTTCCTCTAAAAAGTACGTTTGGAATTGTAGAAACAAATGGCGATCTTGTGTCAAAATTTGTAGAAAAACCATCAATTAAGGACATGTGGGTTAATGCTGGAGTATACTATTTTTCAAATGAAATTTTTGATTACCTGCCAGATAAAGGAAATCTTGAGAATGTTACTTTACCAATGCTAGTAGAGAAACAGAAATTAAAGGCAAAAAAGTTTTCAAATAATTATTGGCGATCCATAGATTCTCACAAGGATATTGAAGAAGCCTCAGAAGAAATACAACAAGTATTTAAGAAATGATTGATAAGATCGGTGAAATTGGCTATAATCCAAGCAGCCTATTTAACTCCCAAGATATTTTAGAATTCGCCAAATTACTGGATGTCAAACCACAAGTACATTCCATATGGATACCAGAGTCGTGGGGCCGTGAAGCTTTCGTCATGCTTGGAGCAATCGCTGCATTAACCAAAAGGATCAAACTAGGCACTTCAATTGTTAGCATGTTTTCAAGAACTCCGGCAACTACAGCAATGGCGGCTTGCACTATTGACAATATTTCATCTAACCGTACAATAATAGGAATTGGAGCAAGCACGCCTGTTCTTGCAGAAAATTGGCACGGAATCAAATTTGAACATCCATTAGAACGCATGAAAGAATATGTAACGTGTATCAAGATTATAGCTAGTGGGGAAACAATCAACTTTAGCGGAAAATTTTTCAGATTAAAAAATCTCAAGATAATGCATCGATCCTCTAGAAATAACATCCCTGTTTTTCTCGGTGCGGTAAATACAGGAATGATTAAACTTGCGGCAGAAATAGCCGACGGGACAATCTTGTATCTTCGTCCAATTGACGAGCTCAAAAAAACAATAAAAGTTATCAGATCAATAACATCCAGAAATTCTAAAAGGTTTGAGATTTGCTCTGTTTTTATTACTGCGGTGTCAAATAACCATCCAGATTTAGCTCGCGTCAGAGCTGCAAAAACACTCGCATTTTATGTAGCAGTAGGGAAATATTATAATGAATTCTTATCATCTCACGGTTTCGAAAATGAAGTAAAGCAAATAACGATCGAATATCAAAAACATGGTATTGATAATGTCAGTAAATACGTAACAGATGATATGCTTGATTCATTAACTATCTACGGTACCGCTGATGAATGCATCAAATCCCTAAAGCGGTTTGCATCATGCGGAATATCACTTCCAATTTTACAAGTAAATCCAGTCAAGGACAATGAACAATCAATCAAGGATTCTCTTCTTTTAGTAGAAAATGTCTAAAGTGGCAATACTCGATCAATACACTTCAGAATTTACTAAGGATACTTCTCTGTCTGTTCAAGAATTGGCATGCGATCCGTGCAGAACAATTTTAGAAAACAGCAAAGGCAGTTCGATACAGATTGATGCAGTGATTTTATCGACAACTTCTGACATTCAGTATGGCTCAACAATTATATCAGAATACCTGGGAATAAAGCCAATAATTTCTCAAAGGTTAGACAACTTGTGTAATTCCGGCACTAATGCCATTGTTTCTGCTTATTCATTGATAAAATCTGGCTTGTGTAAAACTGCATTGGTTGTGGGCGCTGATATAAGAGAAACTAAAGGATCTCAATTAGTATCGGATATTTCAAGAGGAAGTTTTACTTTGCCTGTCTACTGGGCTGCGCTATTTGCCAAAGCTCACATACGCAGATATGGTACAACTGAAGAACAGATGGCATCAGTTGCAGTAAAGAATAGAAAAAATGCTTACCTAAATCATAATGCCCTATTTCGCAAAAAAATATCAATTAGTGATGTCATGAATTCCAAAAAACTAGTGGAACCAGTAAAGATGCTGGATTGTTCATACATCTGTAACGGAGCATCAGCAATATTACTTACTAATGAAGAGGAGGCTAAAAAATATCCAGACCGTCCTGTATGGATTGAAGGAATAGGAAGTTCTGTAGAAGCTGCTAGTTTCAGTAACGTTAGTTCTGACCTCTCATGCATACGGTCAACTAAAGAGGCCTCTAGTATGGCATTTTCTATGACAAATATTAGACGAGAGCAGATAGATGTTGTGGAACTTCATGATGCATTCACTATAATGGAAATTCTGGCGTATGAAGATTTAGGTTTTTGTCAAAAAGGACAAGGAGGCAAATTTGCATTACAAAATAACATAGCAATTAATCCTCGTGGAGGATTAATAGGTACAGGTCATCCGTTGGGAGCTACTGGCGTGGCTCAGACAGTGGAAATTTGTGAGCAATTAAAGGGATTGTCTGGAAAAAGGCAGGTCAAAGGCTGCAAGAGAGGACTGGTACATAATATGTCTGCTGCAGGCTCTTCTTCCTTGGTGCTAATACTTTCATAAAAATATGAGAAAATATAGCCTTCTAGCTATTGTCAGTGGGCCAAGATATGTGCCTAATTATTTTCATTAATTATTGATCTTTTTAATTATGTTAAAATAATTTATAATGACATGAAAGAATTTCATGATTTTCTAAGTAGGGGAAAATTCAGAGTCCCGATCTGTAACAATTGTGATAAAAAGATATGGCCGCCTTCAAACATTTGTACTAACTGCTATTCAAAAAATATTAGAATGTCAAAATTAGATCCAAGAGGCCAATTAATTGAATATTCTGAATCTTTTATTGGCAAGAATAAAAACTTAGGATTAGTCGAAATGTCAGGAATTCGGATTATCGGCATCTTAAGTGAAGCAAGGGTGAGTCCTGGTAGCGATGTAAAGTTAATCAAGTGTGGGCTTGATAAGGACAATTCGCCCTATTATGAGTTCTCATCATCATGATTTGCCTACTGAAGGATTTAATTAATCAAAGTTCTTAATAGAGATATCGAGATGTCATACGATAGATTTGTAGACGATAGGCTTCTGACAAGTAGAGACGTATTAAATAGGAAACAAATTAAGATGAAACTTCTTGATTACGATGAATCTGCTAGGGATTTTTCTCAGAGGTTTGGTAGCAGGATTCTGGTTAGAAAGATCTTGTTGACAATAAAACAAACCGACACAGAGGAAATCGAGGAAAAAGAACTGGATGTCGAAGAATTAGAGAAAAGAATCAGGAAAGAGAGACTGTGGTCTTCGTCAAATCGATGGATTTCAAAAAGTGAATTAAAAAATGGGTACATTGTAGCTTCCAGGCATGTTGACCTACTGGCAAACGCCATAGCTCTAGATATTATACAATTTTGAAAATGAAATTTTGAATGTTGATGACTTATCAAAAAATAATATTCCATAATTCATATATTATATTTCACAATTCGAATTCTGCAATATGCGATCAAATGAACTAACTGACGTAAATATTAGTAACATCAATTGCTAGATCTGTAAACATACTCTACAATTAATTTAATAATTAATAAAGCGCCGCTGATCAGACTTGAACTGATGACCCACTGGTTAACAGCCAGTTAAGCTCCAAAGCAACTTGATCTTTGAATTTGCTCTACCATGCTGAGCTACAGCGGCGCATGTTTTACAGAAATTATTACTTTAATTAATGTTATGCTACCAATTTCCCATAAATAAAATGTTTCTAAATTCGAATTTTGAAATAATCAACGTAATTCATAAAAACTATCTTTTCCTCGTAATGAATATTTTTACGATACCTAGTGCAACTAGCAATATCCCTAGTCCAGTTGTTCCATATAGAGTCGAACTGTTGCTTGCTCCTTCTTGGACTGCCAAGCCAATCATTCCGGCTATGATTAATCCACCATTAACGAGCAGAAGTACGACTACCAATACAGATTTTTCTCTTAGCGAAATTGCAAAAGCAATAATAGACAAAATTACTGGAACGGCGCCAAAAACTATCCCTCTTATGGCTGGATCTAAGTGGAGAAAACCACTTTGTCCATCATTAGAAGTGCCTTTGGAAGAAATTACGTCTGCGCCATAAATGATTAGTAAGGCAAGAGAGATAAACAACAAGATTACAGATAATTTGGTTTTCATTATCAAATGGATGTATTTAGATTATTAATAAACTTATTTTGATGCTAAAATCCATGTACCATTGCAGAGTGAAATATTAGCCTAAAAATTGATTTTTGTGAGGACGGCGGCAACTTACATTTTAATTAAAAACTGCGGTTCATCATAGAACATCTACTTAGGCTAATCTACAAATACTGCTATAATATAGCTATTTCTGTTGAATAGTAATAATCTCGATAAAAAATACGTCTGGCATCCATATACTCAGATGAAACTCTGGAATAATTCAGAGAATATCGTAATAAAAACTGGTAGAGGTTTTAGTTTTGTTGATTCTGGGCAAAGGAGATACATTGATGGCATTAGTAACATGTGGTGTAATGTTTGGGGACATGATAGAATAGAAATAATCGATGCTATGAAGAAACAGCTTGATACTCTCCCTCATTCTTCATTATTTGGTCTTGTGAACGAACCTTCTGTAAAATTGGCGAAGAGTCTTATAACTATGGCTAAAGGCATGAGCAAGGTTTTTTACACAGATAATGGTTCGACGGCAATTGAAGCTGCCCTTAAAATCGCGATACAGTACTGGAATAATAGAGGAAAAACACAGAAAAAGAAATTCATTTGTTTGAAAAATGGTTATCATGGTGATACAATAGGTTGCATGTCGGTAGGTTACGTAGACGGTTACTTTTCCCCATATAGATCACTTCTTCTAAAAACAATAAAAGTAGATTGTCCTACAATAAGGCTCGAAAAGTTTGAGTATCGAAACTTTGACCAATATATTGATAAAATTGAGAACATTCTAAAGAGATTCTCGTCAAAAATATCGGGCTTTGTTATGGAAAGCGGAGCCCAGATCGCAGGTGGAGTTAATATTTATCCGAAAAACTTTCAAAAAGAGATAAGTGATCTCTGCAAAAAATATGGCATTCTTTTGATATTGGACGAGATTGCTACAGGTTTTGGTAGACTTGGGAATATGATTGAGTATAAAGCACAACGCTCTCAACCAGACATTGTTTGTTTTGCAAAAGCGCTTACAGGAGGATATTTTCCATTAGCAGTAACACTAACAACAACTGACATTTTCAAAGAATTTCTTGGAGATTATTGGGTTAAAAGACAACTTTTTCATGGTCACACTTTCACCGGTCACCCCGTAGGGTGCATAGCTGCGTTGACAAATTTAGAGCTTTATGAAAAGGAAGATCTTATCAGAAAAATAAGAGATAATTCATTGATTCTTAATCGTCTTTTAGAAAAATTTGCAGATTTAGATATCTGTTATGACATCAGACATAAAGGAATGCTCTGTGGAATTGAATTAAGACAAGGGAATAAACCTATCAACATGATAGAAAAAGTTCCGATTGGACAGTACATTGCAAGAGAATCATTGAAAAATGGAGTATACCTTAGGACCATTGGAAGTATAATTACAATAATTCCACCACTATCTATAGAAGTAGATGATCTAACAAGAATAGTTGATGTAGAATACGAAATAGTAGAAAAAATACAACATAAAATAGGACGGTACTAGTAAGTTCGATTTGTCTAAATAGTACGAATCTGGTTATACAGAGTAGCTTTAGATATGCCAAGGTTTTTGGCAATCTTATTTCTTGGTATGTTCTGAGATAACATTTTGATTAGTATGTTTTTGTCAAGAGTTTTTTTTGGACGTCCAATATTTTTCCCAGAGATTTTTGCTCTTACCATTCCATCCTTCGTTCGTTGAATCAACATCTCCCTTTCTCTTTCTGCTACCCAAGTCAATATTCCAATCATTAATTTTCTAACACTTGGGTCAGTGGTTTGAAGAAATAGCTCTTTTGGTGAGCAAGAAATTAATGGTGAATATTCTTCGATTGATTTTATTGCATCAAGTGTCTCCCAAAATGTTCTGCCGACTCTTGATAATTCATAGACAATTACAGAATCAACTCGATCAGTTCTAACTAAATTTAGCATATCTCTGAATGCTGGTCTATTAATTGCAGGTACCTTGCCACTTATCGAAGAATCTTCGAAAAAATCAAGAATTTTATAGTCATTATCATCAGCCCACTTTGCGATTGCTAACTTCTGATTCAATACCGTTTGTTCTGTAGTACTGACCCGCAGGTATCCAAAGGAGTATTTCATCACTCATAGTTTTATAAAAAGTTGATAATCCTTTGGGTCAAAAAAAATATGTAAAGTTGAAAAAAGGTATCACGTTTTTTTGCCCTGAATATGAGTAAAAAAATGCAGGTCTTTTTGCATGGTTCAAAAATGGGTCCTTTTTTAGACTCTAGCAGTCATAATAATAAATGACGATTTTCGCATTTTTTCCCCTTATAGTATTAAGAAATCATCTAACAAGATTTTCTGATTTTTAGGCGTTTTATGTGGGGTTAATATGTAGAAAAACACTGAATTTCACTATTTATTTGCAATTATTAGCTATTATCGGTATGTTTGGATGCTGACATAGCGTTGAAATCTGAAGCTTCCAACCACTAGAATTCAAATAGAATACTTCAGTTGTCAGAATCCTAATGTATGTACCCTCGCTATGTCTATACAAGAACCGTCATGTCATTTAAGACTTTTAATATGGATTCTTGAATCTTGAAACTCAAAATTTTAGATCTGATAAAGGAATTTGCGATATTTATTAAGTTAATTAAAGATTAATTATGGGTTCCAAAGTAGAACTAATAATGCAAGATTTCGAGTTTATTGATTCTTGTATGAAGAAGGTAAACAACGGAAATAGTATTTCCTTTGATGAAGCAGAAAGATTAATTTCAACTAATGATTTGGTAAAGCTAGCAAACTGTGCTAATATTATTACTAAAAAATTTAATGAGGAAAGCATTGACGTTGAATCTCTGATAAATGCCAAATCCGGAAACTGTCCTGAGGATTGTTCGTTTTGCGCGCAGTCTACGTTTTATGAAACTGGTATAACAAAATATCCACTTTTGGCTGACGATATAATTTTAGAGAAAGCAAGAGAAGCTCAAGTGAATGGTGCGGCAAGTTTTTGCCTCGTTTGCGCATATAGGGAACCTTCACAAAATGACTTTCAAAAAATTTGCAAAATAATTGAAAAATTAAGAAAGGAAGTAAAACTGGACATCAATGTTTCACTCGGTTTCATGACTTCAGAACGAGCACGAAGACTAAGATCATTGGGAGTTAAGAGGTATAACCACAATCTAGAAACCTCTGAAAGTTTCTTTTCGAAGATTTGTAAAACCCATAATTTTTCAGACAGAATCAGAACAGCAAGAATTGTCAAGGATGCAGGCCTTGAACTTTGTTGCGGAGGGATTATTGGAATGGGTGAAACACCAAGACAACGGATTGAATTAGCATTTTCTATTGCGGCTCTTGAACCCGATGAAGTTCCGATAAATATTTTGATTCCAAGAAAAGGAACTCCAAAGGAACTAGATACATCTTCAATTCATCCAATTGATATTATTAGAACAATAGCTGTCTGGAGATTTATCATACCGAAAACTATATTGAAAATTGCTGGAGGAAGAGAAGTTTACTTTAGTGACGGTGGTAAGCTAGCACTTCAGGCTGGTGCTAATGGGATCATAACAGGGGGTTACCTTACTACAAATGGAAACGAACCGAATAAGGATATCCAAATGATACACGAAATTGGCCTCGATACACGAATTCATTAAGGAAGACATTAGTAAACTGAAAACAGAAAATCTCTATAGGAGATTGAGAAT
>DATADQ010000203.1:0-16445 GCA_036258455.1 Nitrososphaeraceae archaeon
ATTTTGATTCATCAAGTCAATCAATGCTTCTAACTTACTAGCAGCAGTTACTGCTGATGTCATATTAGTCAAATTGCCAGCACCAGGTACTGCTGATGTCATATTAGTCACGTTGCCAGCACCAGGTACTGCTAATGTCATATTAGTCAAATTGCTGCCAGGAGCCAGTATGGGCAATGTAATATTGGTAGTTAGATTAGCTAAAGGTACCAAGATACTTGAAGAATTTATTGTACCTTCGACCAGTTTACCATCTACTACTCCTGAAGGTTCGGTTGAGTTTAATAATGACACAAGCACTTGACCATTTTCTGAATCATCGCCTTTATACAAAAATGCACGCGTAACCTTGTCAAGGGATGTAACATTTATTTTGTATGTGAGACTACTTTCGTTACCAATTATAAGAGCACTACCATAAGATTCGCTGAAAAGCGGAGGTACTTCTCTATCGCCTGTTAAATTTGTTCGAAAACTAAGCTGTCCGAAAGCAACATTACTGATCAAAATAAACATCCAGGTAGTTAGAACGATAGCTAGTGAAAACCTTAAATTGCTCATGTTTATTGTTTACTTGTCCCGTATAAAAAAATTATGAAATCTAATGATACATCAAGATAAATAAAAGACCTTAAAAATAGCGATTTGATAAATCTTGACTGAAAATAATTAGGTTCCATCATGTCTTTATTACTACTTTTAGTAAATTACTCGGTTTACATTCATCCTTAAAAATGAACGGCAGTGCGCTAAATTCAAAACAAGATTTCTGCTCACATGTTAATCTATTTCTAATATTTGTTTTAAGGAATCAATTAATCCGTCTGCGTATCCAACTGACAATATAGCTAGTTCCTTTTTTCCTTGCCTTAAGAATTGAACTGCATCATCCAGATAAAATTCTGCATTATCCAGTAGTTCTAATTGTAAGTTATTTCCCTTTTTAGACCCGATTGTAGCTCTAATTTGCCTAATTTCATTCCGAATCATTGGTTCATATTTATTGAGCATATAAGCAGAGAGACTTTTTATCTTGCTAGTATTATCCGTAGGTGCATCAATAATATCAGTCAAATTCAGTATGGCTTCTTCTTCTGTAAAATGAAGTTTGGCAGGGAATATAATAGAATGTGGACCTTCTCCGTGTTCTAAATCTATCAGCGATTGAATTTTACCACTCACAATTTTTTGGTCATGAGCGCCAATTCTGGAAACAAGAATTAAAAAGGAATCTTCTGAAACAATTTCATACTTAATGTCTTTTTCAACTTCAAGTAGTTTTGACATTACATAATTTGGTTTCAAAAAAAATTCTGAACCATCCTCATTCTGCCTATACTCCATTAAGATAATTGTATGACAATTCAGGTTTAGGTTGCTAAAGACAGTTGAATATACACTTATTGCCGATTGCTTTTCTTCCATCATTGTAACAAGTTTACCTATCTTGTAGATTTGTAACCCACATTCACCGACAAGTGATGTTATTCCAGAAGCAGCATGTACGACCTTGACCTCTATGTTATTTTTCATTGCTCTTATTCTTAATTCAGTAAAAGTTGTTGCGATTGTCGGATCTCCATAACTTATCAATCCAACATTTAGTCTCTTTGATTCATCCAATATCTGTCTTCCATCTTCTACAAACCACCTTTTTACAATCTCGATTTTTTTTTCTGGTCCTAGTGTTGACTTAAGAATCCTGATAGAGTTGTCAGAAATTGGTGATGTGAATCTCTCAAGGTATATCTTGTCACAACAGTTCAATATCTTAATCGAATTGGACATTTCCGCTGTCTCATAAATTCCAACTCCGACCAAGCACAACATATCAGTAATTCATTTGATACCTGCATGCCGCTTATTATGGTGTAGCCTTGAGGTGTGAAAAAGTGCCCTATTGTAAATTTCTATACTCGTTAGATATGCCTGTATCTCGACTCTTTCGTCCTTAGAGTGGGAAACATGGGGTTCACCCGGTCCATATGTTACCACTGGAATATTTAGGGAATTTCCTAATACGTTCATATCTCCGGTGCCTGTCTTCCTCAGTAACACCGGACGAATCTTGCAAACATCTAATATCGAAAGTGAAAGGGCTCTAACTACTGGAGATGAATGATCTGCTTCAAACGGTTCCGTCATATCTTCAATTCTGTATGTGATTTTCAGCCTTCTTGTTTCGGAAATATTCTTTATTGACTTACCTAATGAATCCAATACCTGTAGGCACTTTACTCCATTTGGTACTCTGATGTCAATTGTTATCTTGCATTTTTGGGGTGTAACATTATGACTTGAACCTCCGGAAATTTCTGTGAGACTGAGACTCACAGATTCGCTCTTTTTGACAGTCTTGTTGTACTTTGATGAGATTTCATTACTAAGTAATTTCCACACTTCATAGACCTCTTCAATAGAATTTTTTGACAGCCACGGAGCACTCGCGTGTGCACTATCGAGGACGTCGCAGGTAAGCCTTAATGCGAGCCTTCCTTTATATGATATAGTAATTTTATTAATTCCACTAGGTTCTCCAAAGATCGCGTAGTCTACAGACAATTTATTTTTAACCAGTTCCTTAATGCCCGTAGCGTTTCCTTCTTCATCCACAACACCTGCAAATATGATAGTCCCGCTTTGTTTGAATTCTGAGCAGGCAAGAAGCATTGATATGAGCGGACCCTTGGCATCAGAAGCTCCCCTACCAAAGAGGAAACCTGAATCAATTCTTACAGGTATTTGTCCTGGTACGGTGTCCATATGACCGCATAAAAGAATTCTCGGATCCCCACTTCCCTTATTCGCAATTACATTTCCAACACTATCGATATTTACTTTTTCGAAGCCCAGATCATCTAAACATTTTTCCTTAATCAAATTGGCTAGCTCTGCTTCAGATCTGGATGGAGTGTATATTTCAAGGGCATTTTTCAATAACTTAATAGCATATGCAGAAGAGATCAATTTTACTTATTATTTATTGGAGTTTACAAGATAATCTATAATAAGAGAAGGAATATCTATTTCGGTAACTCTTACCGTATTCTTGAACTCTGTAGTATTGTTTACTTCATGTACTAGGAGACCGTTCTCGCCGCTTTCCATTAAATCTACTCCTAAAATCTCACCTTTCATAGTTTTTGCTGCTTTTAAACAAAGATCTTCCATTTCATTTGTCACCTTGCAAGCTTCTGCTTTTCCTCCAAGCGCCATGTTAGTTTTCCATCCATTATTGCCTGAATATCGGTAAATCGCAGCTACAACCTTTTCTCCTACAACAATGCACCTAATGTCTCTGGGAGGTCTTTTTACAAATTCTTCAAAATAATATACACGATATAACGGATACATGTGTTCTCTGTCTTCTAAGACTGCTTCTGCTGCCTCTTTATCTTTTAGTAACGCAATCATTCTTCCCCAGCTGCCAACTACAGGTTTGATAACTTTTGGATATCCATTCTTATTCAGGATATTCATGGCAGATTGATTAGAAAAAGCACAAAATGCTTTGGGGATTGCTATACCTGACTTTGACAATTCCATATGAGTGAACAGTTTATTTCCGCACATGATTGCAGTATAAAGAGAATTTATCATCTTTGCTCCAAGCCCCTCAAAAGCTGCAGTAGAATGCAAATTATTATAATAACTTACACATCTCTGTAAGATAATGTCGTTACAATAGGTAGATTTATCTTTGTCAAGCTCAATTGAATTTTCTCTACAATTAATGACTTGCAGTTTGATATCTCTTTTTCTCGCCGTTTCGATTAATGTTTTTTCTTCCCATCTTAATTGGTCATACAGAATGAAAAAGGAAGTTTTTTTGTTATTCCCTTTCACTCTCCCCAATCCTCTCCAACAGATTGTGCAGGTCTTATGGCAAACCCATTGTTTGATTTGATTAATTCGTAACTGGCACCACAATCAGGACATGTCACAATTTCATTTTCCATGGCATCATTGGGAATTTTGATTTCTGCATCACATTCGGTGCATTTTATCATTACTATCTCTTCTACTTTGATAATGCGTCGTTAAGTATTTTTCTTTCTAATCTTTCGTCAAGATATAATTCCAGGATATCTCCCATACGCAGCTCTTTCAAACCCTTCGCCATTTTTTCTGCCTCAACTGTTGACGATTCAAGTCCCAATAAAGAGAGCAAATAAGCCGCACCATTCTTACCAGCGAGTCCCCCAAACACGATTTTTCTTCTATTCCCAACTAGGCGAGGCTCAAGTATTTCGTATGCTGATGGATTTTGTAAAATTGCAGCCAAGTGTGTACCTGCCTTATGTTTGTACGCACTTTCTCCAACTATTGGTTTGGATGCTGGAGTTGCAATATGTGTGTAATCTACTATTGTTCTTGAAAGGTCCTTTAACATGTGTAACCTAAAATCATTAGGAATTCTATATATGACAGTTAAAGCAACTGCGGTTTCTGCTAGAGATGGAATTCCAGTTCTTTCGCCGAATCCATCAATGGTTGTGTGAATTTGATTAGCTCCTGCTTCACAGCCTGCAAGTGCATTTGCCAGTGCAAGTCCCACATCATTATGACAATGGACATCAAGTGATGAAACATTGGTATCTATCTTATCATACACCATCTTTACCAGGTTGTACATTCCTCGTGGACGCATTATTCCGACAGTATCAGGAATGCTTATTCTCTCAATTCGTCGCGAATTCATTTCTTTGCACATTTCGATAAGGAATAATGGATCCGTTCTACTTGCATCCTCCATCGTAAAACGAGATTTTAATCCATGTGATTTTATGAAGTCTGCAACTTCAAGAGCTCTAATTTTAGCCTCCTCTTTTGAAATTTTCAGTTTCGTAGCAAGGTGTATGTCTGAAATGCCCATATATGTTGCAACCCAAGTTGCATTACAGTCAATTGCTACTTCCACATCAGATTTTAGCGCCCTTACGTGAGCTAGAATATCTGCCTTGAGACCTTGTTTGATTATTGTTTTAGTTGCTTCGAAATGATCATGGGAGACAACCGGACTAATTTCAATTTGATTTACACCAAATGAATCTAATAACCACGCAATCTGAATTCTTTGTTTATTTGTAAATGAAACTCCAGGATGCTGTTCACCCTCCCGAAGTGTTGAATCAAGTATTTTGATCTCTTTATTAGTTAATGTTTGATTGTATATGTTCGCAAAATGATTTGGATCATCTGAATTTAGTGACATTTTTGCTTAATTAGAGCTTATTTCGAATACAATATAAATCTTTTCGGCTGGTCAATAAAGGTGTATCTTATGTAAGTGTTCTTAGAATAATGACCGTATCTGTATCCGACACACCTTCAATCTTCCTTATATCATCAATACTGCTATTGATTTCGTTTATTGAATTGGCTGATAGAATTACTGCGATATCATATTGACCCGTTATTTCATAGATAACCTTAACCCCCGTAATGCTTTGAAGTTTAGAAGCTACTGAGTTTGTATCGGTAGTAGAGCTTACGGAGAGTAATGTTATGGCGCTGGTTTTTTTGTTTTCATTTTCTTCAATTGTAAATCTAGAGATCGAACCATCGTCAATAAGATTCTTAATCCTTCGTCTTATTGCAGATTCCGACAGACCCAGCTCTTTTCCTATATCTACAAATGATTTTCTAGAATCCATTCGCAAGATCTCAAGTATCCGCTTATCAAACTCATTATCTTTTGACATTACGCCTCTTCTCCTCAACACTAAAGATTTCATCCATTATTTCAATAGCTCTACTTACCTGCTCATTCTTCATCACTAAAGGCGGCAGGAGACGTATTATTGTTCTTCCAGAATATAACATCAAAAGTCCATTTTTTATACCGTCCATCAATATATCTCTCACATCAAATCGTGATTCTACTGCAAGCATCATGCCCATACCTCTAACATCTCTTATGATGGGGTGTTTTTCCTTCAATTCAATAAGTTTCTTTTTGAAATACGTTCCTGTATTTGAAGCCTTAGTTACTAAATCTTCCTTTATTATTGTGTCTATTGTGGCAGTACCTGCTGAACACGAAATTGGATTTCCAGCAAATGTTGAAGAGTGTTCCCCCAAGTTCATACAGTTGGCTATTTCTTCATTGACAAATGTTACACCTGTAGGAATCCCTGATGCAATACCTTTTGCAATACACATTATGTCAGGAACAGCATTCCAATTTTGACCCGCCCACATTTTTCCGGTTCGTCCAAGCCCAGTCTGTATTTCATCAAAGATCAATACTAATTTTTTTTCAGTACATACATCTCGTACTGCTTTCACATAACCTTCTGGAGGCATAATTATTCCCGATTCTCCTTGGATTGGTTCGAGAATTACAGTACCAGTACTTTCATCAATAGCTTCAGTAAGAGATGATATATCCCCAAAAGGAACAAATTTTACTCCTTCTAATAAAGGACTAAACGATTTGCGGTATTTAGAATTGTACGTTAGAGACAATGCACCAAAGGTTTTTCCATGATAACCACCATACATAGATATAATTCCAGTTTTTTGTGAAAATTTTCGTGAGAATTTCAAAGCAGCCTCTATAGATTCAGCACCACTATTACTAAAGAAAAATCTGCCTAGATTATCGGGCGCTATAGATTTTAATTTTGACAGAAACTGAAGTCTACTATCGTTATATGTAGACATATGACAGACCATGAGCTTTTTCATTTGCAAAGTTATTGCGCTTATAACATCCTTGTTGCAGTGTCCTATGATAGCGACGCCGTAACCACCCATACAGTCGATGTATTCTTTTCCATCAGCATCCCATACTGTTGCATCTTGTGCTCTTTCAATAGTAACAGGAAATCTTTGGTAGAGATTTATCAAAAAAGAGTCTTCATTAAGAATCAATTTGAAATCACCGTACAATCCGTATGATTAATTGCACAGGTAATTGGATTGGATACTTTACCTGATGATATTATCACTTCTTTAGCCCCTAGCATTAGGGCTTCTGTACTTGCCAATATTTTTTTTTCCATTCCAAACCCTATCTTTTGCAGGGATTCTTTTGCCTGACTACTAGTAAGATTTCTTACCAGTTTATCATTCAAAAGCAAGCCATTTACATTGGTTAGAAAAATTACTTTATCTGCCTTCAAATTTCCAGCTATATAAGCTGCTGCTCTATCTCCATCCACATTCAGAAATTCATAATTCTCACTTAGAGCTATGGGCGATATTACTGGCAAATAACCACCATCAGTTAGGGTGTTCAAGAGAGAGGTTTCAACAGAACTAATTTTACCGGTATATCCCCCTTCAATAATCATTTTGCGTCCCTTTTCATTTAAAACGGTCAATTTCGTTTTTCTTATTGCCTTCAATATGTTATCATCTATTCCTGAAATACCTACTGCTCTTATTCCTGCTCGTACCAGCATCTTGACAATCATCTTATTAATTCTTCCAGACATTACCATCGTGTAAATTTCAGCTGTTTCCTTATCTGTATACCTGCTTCTTATACCACTAGGGGAAACGATAAATTTCTGTTCTTTTCCAAGCTTCGTGGCTATACTGGTTACTTCATTGCCTCCGCCATGTACTAGTACAATTTTTTCGTTTAATGAAATTTGCAGTATATCTTCAATTATTGATGGATGCAAGTCATAAAGTATACTTCCACCAAACTTTATGACTATCATACCGGTGTTAATGGTGTATACCTTAGTCCGTCAGTCTCATCATACCCGGACATCAGATTCATATTCTGTATTGCAGAGCCTGCAGCGCCTTTCATCAAATTGTCAGAGGCTGAAAGAGCCACAATACGATTAGTATTTTCATCCATATCAAAACCGACGTCACAGAAATTGGAACCAACCACAAATTTAGGGTCTGGGAATTTATACAGACCTTTTTTGTCTCTTATTAATCTAATGAACGGCTCTTCCTTGTACGAGTTTCTGTAAACTTTCCATAATTCAATTTCAGACATCGGTGATTTAAGAAATACATGATTTGTTGTTAGTATTCCTCTTACAAGATTTACGGCATGTGGACTCATACTTACCTTAATTTTTTCACCTGATATTATGCTTAATTCTTGTTCTATTTCACCAGTGTGTCTGTGTTTGGAAGGTTTGTACGGCCTGATAACCCCGTACCTCATTGCATGATGAGTACCCGTACTATCAGTTGCGCCTGCACCAGAAGATCCTATCTTACTATCTACTATTATATGACTAGTGTCAATCAATTTATTCTCCATCAACGGCTTTAATGCCAAAAGTGATGTTACTGCCATACATCCAGGACAAGAAACTAACTGTGCGTCTTTGATTTCATTTCTGCGTATCTCTGGTATACCGTAAACAGATTTAGATAGTAAATCAGGAAATGGATGTTCCCATCCGTACCATTTAACATAGTCGCTTGGATTCCTCAGACGGAAATCCGCCGACAGATCAATTATCTTTAATCCAGTACTGTATAGATCCTTGACGATATTCAACGCGTTACCGTGAGGAACTGATACAAATATCAGATCGCATTGATTTACCAACTTGTCCAATTGCATGGGTGAGAATGTGAGATTAATGAAGCCCTTTAAACTGGGATGTATTCTGTGAACATATTCTCCTGCATTCTGTCTAGAAGTTAAAACACTTAATTCAACATCCGGGTGAACTACCAATAGCCGGAGGAGTTCACCACCAACATATCCTGAAGCACCAATTACTCCCACTTTCATATCAATTCCTTCCTTTACCGAAATTTCTACTATGACATCTTATGAATTTTGTCATCCAAGATATAACATCCAACTGTCCAATTCAGACGAGCAACTTTCCATCTTGATTAATACAAATCTATTTTGTAGACATCTTTACCAGATAGTCAATCATTGCTCCGGCAATGTCAGATTTACAAACAGCTGAGGCCCCTCTGAATTCCACAGTATTGTTTACTTCATGCACTAAATAACCTCTTTCCCTGTCTTCCATGAGATCAACGCCTAAAATACCTCCGCCGACGGCATTTGATGCTTTTAATACAATTTCTTGTAATTCTGAAGTCAATGTGGCTTCTTCTGTTCTACCGCCGACCGCTACATTAGTTCTCCACTCATTTTCTGATGAATATCTATAAACAGATGCAGCAATTTCATCTCCTATCACAATGCATCTAATATCTCGAGAGGGACGATCTATGAATTCCTGGAAATAATAAATTCTAGAAAATGAATTATCATTATCTTGTCTAGTGTCCAACAACATTTCAGCCATGGATTGATCTTTTATTTGGTAAACACCGCGTCCCCAGGAACCAATAATCGGTTTAACCACCAGTGGATATCCTAAATTTTTCATACACTCTCTTGCTGATTCAGCGCTAAAAGCAAAAGTAGTTTTGGGTGTAGGTACATTATTCTTTTTTAATACCATAGAGGTGATTAGTTTATTTCCACATATTTCGCTTATATTAAATGAGTTTACAACACGTAATCCTATTTGTTCTAGACAATAAGTTAAATGTAAACCTCTGGTATGACTTATCACGCGCTGTAATATTATGTCACCAAATACAGGATCCCGTTTACTTGACTCGGTATCAAAAGTTAATGATTTTCCGTCTACTAGAGTAGCGTCGAGCCCTTTTTCCTTGATCTTACTGTATATTTTTTTTTCTTCAAATCTTAGTTTGTCATATATTATACATATTCTAATCAACTATTGTCCCCAGTCTTCTCCGACTGATTCCGCTTCCTTGATCTCAACAGTATCCTGATTATTTGAAACAATTTCAAAATCGGTGCCGCAGTCTGGACATGTTATAATTTCTCCAACCATTGAGTCCTGAGGTATAGTCAGTTCAGCGCCACAGTCCTTACAATCTTTTTTCACTTCTATGTTTCTCCCTTGCTCTTTGTAGATAAGTTCTTTGATAATCTATTAGCAATAACTGTTTCCATCCCCCATAACTCTATAAAACCTTTTGCAAGGTTTTGATCAAATATTGAATCAGAAGCATATGTCGCTAGCGTTTGTCTATAAAGTGAATTCTTAGATTTTCTTCCAACTACTTTTAAGGATCCATTTTTTAATTTCATTTTAACTTTTCCTGTGACTCTATTTTGAGTTGCATCTATAAACTTATCCAAGTCTTCTCTAAGGGGATCGAACCATAATCCACAATAGACCATCCAACTCCACTGATCATCTACGAATTGTTTAAACCGTAATTCATGTTTAGTTAGAACTAGTTGTTCCAAATCCTTATGAGCTACTATAATACTAATTGCGGCTGGGGCCTCATATATCTCCCTAGTCTTGATACCAATAACTCTATCTTCTATATGATCTATCACACCAATTCCATGTTTGCCCGCCTTGTTATTCAAATACGTAATTACATCCATTAAACTCATTTTTCGATTGTCAACCGCTATGGGGATTCCGTTCTCAAATTGTATCTCCAAATATTCAGCAGGAATATTCTTATTTTGGACCAAACTAAAAATTTCTTCAGGAGGTTCAGTCCAAGGGTCTTCTAAAATTCCTGCTTCAATAGCTCTTCCCCACATATTTGTGTCAGTGCTATACTTTTTAATTTCCTCATTAAGCGGAATATTATTTTTTTTTGCGTATTTCATTTCAAGATCCCGTGTAAGATTCATTTCCCTTATTGGAGCAATGATCTTGATACTTGGATCCATGGATGATATTGCAATATCAAACCTAACTTGATCATTTCCTTTGCCTGTGCATCCATGAGCTACCGCAATTGCATTCTCTTGTACAGCTACCTTCATTATTTTTTCTGCAATTAAGGGACGTGCTAACGCAGTAGCAAGAGGGTATTTTCCCTGATAAAGACCATTTGCCTTTATTGTTCTATTGACATATGTTTCTGTGAATTCTTTTTTTGCATCAATATTAACATGCTTTATAGCGCCAAGAATTTTTGATTTTGTTCTAATTTCATCAAAATCATCCTCTTGCCCACAATCAACGGTGGCGGTAATGACTTCCATGTTATGATTATTTTGAAGATATTTTACACATACTGATGTATCCAATCCACCTGAGAAAGCTAAAACAACTTTTTTGTTCGACATTACTAGTGCAACCGATATAAGAATAGACTTATATTTTTTGGTTAATCTTGAAACTTGCATTCAAAAAATGAAAACTATTAAAACATACCTGATTAATATCTCTATATGCATTATGGGTATAATTTCGAAGAGGTAAAGCAAAAGGTATTTTATGCTTTATCTCAAAACTACGCTGGTCTCTCTGGAATTGAACTAGCATCGGAGACCAAAATAAATCGAATGACCCTCACAAAATACTTGAACCTAATGCTCACACAAGGATTAATTAGAAAAAAAAAATTGGGACTGTTAACGTATGGTACTTGGACAAAGATGCGCCACAGATTGAATTTCCACTAAATATCCATAATTTACAACAAAAATTTTTAGATTGTCTGCTAGAAGGAAATGAAACGCAAGCAATAAACATAATTTCAAATTTATTATTTTCAACTATATTGAAAGAGAGGATCCTATTTGATATTATTTTACCAACTTTAAATATATTAAATGATATGTACGACAGGGGGAAAATAAGTGAGATTGAGAAATTATTAATTTCTACTTCTGCTCTAGACCTTGCATTGATGACAAAATTCGTTTCTACAATAGATACTCCAAAATTAAGAGCCTATTCAATAATCGTTTCTGGATCAGAAGAGGCGACATATCAAGCAAGAATTGCTTCTGTAATCTTGCATTTGATAGGATGGCATTCACTATATTTGGGGAACGTTGAAAATAAGATAGATCCATTTTTCGATATTGACATTCAAAGGCTTATTACTAAGAAATTAAAAAATGTGAATGGACTATCAGCAGTCATGATATTTTCTTTTAATGCAAATACCTTGAAATTCTTGTCCAATACTATCAAGGCATTAAAGAAGAAGGTTGAAAGCGAATTAAGAATAGCCATATATACAAACAATGATCTCTTGCAAGTATCACATGAGATGGATGTTGATTATAGTACAACCGAACTGACATCACTTATTGATTGGGCAAAAGACGAATATCGTAACACTTTATCTTGATTTGTTAACCGCTGAGTCTTATCATTTACTAGATGAGAAAGGGATTTTGGTTCCTTCTATCGAGTTAGTATTCGGTGAAACAGGGCACCATTATGAGACTTCCCCACCATTATTGGGAGTCATTGATATTGCAGGACCACGCAGTCTTGAAGTCATATCTCGTATATTTTTTTTCGATGCAACAACAATACTTGATATTAAACCTTAAACTTCTAAATCATTACCTTATAAAAGACTAAAATTATGTTTAGGTGACAGGCAATTGAACATATCTATATATTATCCGCTAAGGTTTTTGAATGACTGATTCTTGAGAAGCAATCAGAAAGTAAATTTTATTCGACTAAACCTCTGTATCCTGTGAATTTTAATTGGCTTTCTGTTATTTTTTGGCGTTCATCATTTTGTCTTTGAACATGAATTACATGCACAAGCTCCGCCTGAAAGTGTCACAAATGATAAGGTAGTAATCTTGAATTTTGACGATGGTCACAGGACGCAGTTTGGCCCATGCAAAACCAATTCTGGACAAATATGGATTTAAGGCCACTTTCTATATTGTATGCAACTATCTGGAAACTAAACCTGGTTTTATGGATTGCAAGCAAGTGAAGCAATTGTATGAAGCTGGGTATGATATTGGTTCTCACAGTATGAATCACGTAGATCTAAGTAAGCTATCAAAAAAATATAATCATCACCAAGAAATAAACAGATATTTGTCTCTTTTATTTTATAACAATTAATTGCCAATCATCTTCGAAATTCTAAAACCATTTATGGATTTTGTTGTATGGGTTATATCTAATTTAGGATATCCGGGAATTTTTTTCTTAATGGTCTTAGATAGTGCAATGATTCCAATACCTAGTGAGATCATTTTGGTCTTTTCAGGTTATCTAATTACATCAGGAGAATTTGAACTTGTAAGTGTTATTCTAATGGGTTCACTCGGAAATCTTGTCGGGTCGTATTTTACTTATTTTGTAGGGTTTAAGTGGGGCAGATTAATCATACTGAAATATGGCAAGTACATTTTGTTGAAGGAAAAGCATCTTGAATCTACAGAAAATCTATTTCAAAAGTATGGTGATAAAATTTCATTTGGTGGTCGACTGTTACCAGCTATAAGAACTTATATTTCTCTTCCATGTGGGATAGGTAAGACAAATTTTATTAAATTTTCAATCTATACTTTTTTGGGGTCCGTTATATGGAACACAATGTTTACATACGTAGGTATTCACCTTGGAAATAAATGGGAAGATATTGATAAATATTCAGTATATCTTGAAATATTAGCAGTATGTGTCATAACAGGATTTGTGATTTGGTTCGTAATAAAAAAAGCAATTAAACATGGGTATTTGAACCCATGACGCTATCGATTCTGTTTCTTGTTATCGTAAGTTAACTCCCTTTACCTACTGAAAGGGGTTTATTGATGTAAATAATCTGAGCACATTTACTCAGAATCTGAGGACTAATCATTAGACTAAAGATCAGAACATTTCACAATTGCCAGAAAATTATGCTCAAAATATGGTGGGCCGAAAGGGATGTGAATTGTTATTGACGCATATTTTGGACCCAATGAAGAATTTTAATATGAATATCGTGAAACCACGCAACAACAGGAGAAAAAGGCGATTCGGCGTTCAATCTTTAATAATGTATTTGTGACATTTTATAAAGACAAAGGCTAGTGACACAAAAACAACCATCTGCCAAAACAAAAGGCTGGAAGATACATGCGTACTACTTGGATGCTTGTAATTGTGATTGGGGATGTCCATGTCAATTTAATGCCAAACCAACGCATGGTAATTGTGACGGAGTAAGTGGAATTCATATAATAGATGGTACTTACGGTAATGATATTAAGCTCGATGGACTTGATATGGCTTTTATTGTTTCATGGCCCGGACCAATACATGAAGGTAATGGAAAAGCATGTTACTACATAGATGACAGATGCACTGACAAACAATTTGAAGTATTGTCAGACATAATAACAGGAAGGAATGGAGGTAACTCTCCCTTTTCAATTTATGCTAGTATAATAGAAGAATATGATGAACCAAAAAGAGCACGAATTAGGTTTCAGCCAAGAGATATTAGGACTGCTATGACTATTCGTAGTTCTGATGATGATACTATAGATACTTTGCTTGAACCTATCCGAAATCCAGTAACAGGTAAAATCCACCGTGCAATAATTGAATTACCTGAAGGTTTTGAGGCAACGAGAATGGACCAAGCCTCTACCAAGACACTTTCTGTGAATACAAATAGACTTAAATTCAGATACGAGGGAACGTATGGAAGTCTTTCAGAAATTGTTTGGAAGAGTTCATGAATAATTGTGTCACTAAAGTTTATTTGTATTCTGGTATTAGATTCTATTTACATTCATTTCATTTCTATAGTTAGAGAACAAATGGCAAAGGGGGGTCCAAGGGATTGTGAATTGTTTCTGATACAAAATATGCGCCCTAAAGTAGTTTTTTATTTAGGAAAGTGTCAGTTAGACTGCTGGTCTTTACCTCAGTTATGCTACCCAAAGAAAAAGTCAGGTCCAGAAGCAAAAAATGGGTTTTCTAGAAAGACATCCAGCAAATAGAGTAAAAAAAATAAATTATTTTACGTGCTCATTTTGAGTCACAGAATGATAATGCTAATCTGAACTCGTCTGGACTCGTGTACAATCCACGTTGTTCATAGCCTATTATTTTATCTCTACATGCAGAATATTCTTTCATGGCTGCTTCCGTATATGAAATTCCTGCAATCATCAACAACATTATTGACATAATTATTGCTACTGATAATAGCAATATAGTTGAGGTTTTTGGTTCACCATGTTTTGATTTCGTAATTTCTTTTGTTCTTAAGAGCAGAGTATCTAGTGTGACACTCAATTCAAAATCTCCTTTTTAATAATTTTTAGATTCATAAGGTATATACGGTGAACCGACCACTTTAAGCCTAGTAAAGCTGCCTTGTTACTAGTAACAAGCCTTTGGTATTTATTATGCAAGAATTTTATTTCTAATTTTTTTACAAATATGAAATGGTGCATGGGGAGTGAGATTCGAACCCATTAGGTACACTCGTGGATTCATATTGAAAAGGATTTTGACAAAACATTCGTGAAATTAACAAAATAAAATGATGCTAATGTTTCAGGAATCATACTATTAAATGCTTAAATGATATGTATTTTGCAATTAACAGCGTTCCGAATAATATGGCTAAAGTAAAAATCGTTGAACCAAACAAAGGAAAACATATCGCTGTAGCTGGTGATATCAATACAATTGTTGTATCAAAGGAAGATACGGGTGGAACATATAGCTTTATTGAAGCTAAAGTTTTTCCTGGAGGCGGCCCTGCCCCACACATTCAAACACATGAACATGAAGGGTTTTATGTAATTGAAGGACAACTAACATTCAAGGTAAACAAAGAAAGAATTGAAACCAAACCCGGAACATTTGTTGATGTTCCACCAAATGTTTTACATAGTTTCAAAAATGAAACTAATGCGATTGCAAAAATAATAATTATACTATCTCCACCGGGAATAGAGCAACTTTTCGTAGACATAGGCGTGGAAGTGTCGGACATTAATGTAAAGCCTCCGCCATTTACCAATGAACAAATACAAAAGCTCCCTAGTCTAGCAGCTAAATATGGTATGCAGATAAGACCAGATTGATTTGTAAACCATAAACCCTAACTCTACCCCAGCTTGGGTTATTCGTCAACATACTATGGAGATTAAGATTAATAAAAAATATCAGCTTCCAAGCAAGTTATTGGAAGTATCAGATTTATACTCACTTCATTAAAGTGGTTTTTGTTTAAAAGGGAACACAAATTTTCTTTACTAACCCGTTCCTTCTGAAAGATTATGAAACGTACAAAGGATTTGTATGTCCATTCAGGTTTATCTCTTCCTCTTGTTAAAAATTCATGGGCCTGCTCTTCTATAGTTCCTGAAAGTGCAAGAAAGTCGAACAACACCTTAAGTCTTTTTGGGTACTGTCTTTTGGTTTCAGGAGCTCTTAGGGCGTACAAAAACACTTCCATTGGGTTTTCATGTTCTTGTTCCTGTTCACGTTCCTGTGTCTGAATTTGCGACAAATTACTCATTATAATTACATTCGGGCCGAATTTAAGCGTCGTTATCAAAGTGGGCCGAAAGGGATTTGAACCCTCGGCCTTTCGATTATCAGTCGAACGCTCCGCCAAGCTGAGCTATCGGCCCATAAATCGAAATAATTAGAGCATATTTATTCGTGTGGATAGCGAATTAACAGATAAAAATGCAT
>DATADQ010000204.1:0-17925 GCA_036258455.1 Nitrososphaeraceae archaeon
TAACTGCTACTGTTCCTGAAGCTAACGTAACTGCTACTGTTCCTGAAGCTAACGTAACTGCTACTGTTCCTGAAGCTAACGTAACTGCTACTGTTCCTGAAGCTAACGTAACTGCTACTGTTCCTGAGACCAATGCTTCTCAAGCTGCCAGTAAAGGAAAAATAACCCTTGACATCAGTGTGGGTAAGGACCCAATTATTCGTGGAGAAAACCAAACAGTAAGTGTAGTCGCCTCCGATTCGGCTACTGGTAAACCGCTTGATCGTATTTTTACCAATCTTCAAATTAAGGATCCTATAGGCATTATTGTAAAAAATTATACTGCGACAGAAGGTAATCTTACGCGTAGCTTTACTATCGGCGAAAACGCGGTTGGAAAATTCACAATTTTAGCAACTGCATCACAAGCGGGTGTCGAGAGTAGAAAGGCTTCCACATTTCAAGTTCAGTAGTTCAAGTTTAGGAACTCATGGGATATTAGTATTAAATGACGGCATTACATTACATCGACATCATGTGGCTGACTTTCAGTATATCCTGCAGGAGTAATCTTTATAAATTCTGCATTATGTTGCATTTCAGCAATGTTTTTTGCTCCACAATAGCTTAGGCCTGATCTAATCCCGCCAACAAATTGATTAATTAAATCAGTAACGCTTCCCTTATACGGTACCATTGCCTCAACCCCTTCAGGTACGTAGTCATTAGGATCTTCTCCATCTATCACCTGTGATCCTTCTTCCCTATACTTTCTACCTAGAGAGGCATAAAATGATGCCATGCCACGATACATCTTGAATTTCTTTCCATGTCTTACTATTGTTTTGCCCGGACTTTCGTCAGTTCCTCCAAAAAGACTACCAATCATGACTGTGGATGCACCTACTGCTAATGCTTTAATAGCATCACCTGAAGACCTTATTCCCCCGTCAGATATCACGGGTACGTCAGAATCCTTTGCAACTTTTACTGCATCAACAACAGCAGTTAGTTGTGGAATTCCAGAACCAGTGATAACCCGAGTTATGCATATTGAACCAGACCCTACACCAATCTTTACAGCATCAACCCCAGCTTTAATGAGGTCTTTTACCCCTTCCCCAGTAGCAACATTTCCTGCAATTAGTTCGCAATTTGGGAACGCTTTTTTTATCATGTGAATAGCATTAATTGCATTGTCGCTATGACCATGTGCAATATCTACTACGATGATATCAGTTCCTGCGTTAAGTAATTCTTCAGTCCTTTCTAAATAATCACCTTTTACTCCAACGGCCGCGCCAACCAACAACCTACCTTTCTTATCCTTTGAGGCCAATGGATATCGTTCCATTTTTATTATATCTTTACTAGTAATGAGTCCAACAACATTATTTGAATCATCAATTACAGGTAGTTTTTCAATTCTATTTTTATGTAGAATTTCTTTTGCTTCCTCAATAGAAATTCCATGTATTGCCGTAACAAGATCTTTTGTCATAAGATCGCTTACCTTGGTATCTGAATTATATTGAAACATGATATCTCGGTTGGTAATTATTCCGACTAATTTTTTTGTACCATCATCCATTACCAACAAACCAGATACACCAAGCTCCTGCATTACCTTGGATGCTTCATTTGCAGTTTTAGAGGGTGAAATAGTATAAGGTTGCTCGATAATTACCGACTCTGATCTTTTTACCCTAAGTATTTCATCTACCTGATCTGCTATTGTCATAAATCTATGTATAATGCCTATCCCTCCCTCTTTTGCTAGAGCAATTGCCATATTAGATTCAGTGACCGTGTCCATGTTTGCGCTGATTAGCGGGATATTTAACAAAATATTTTTGGATAATTTTGTTTTCAAGTCGGTTTGCGATCTAGAAATTATAGGAGACCGTTTTGGAATGAGGAGAACATCATCAAAAGTTAAACCTTCTTTTACTTCCAATATTTCCTTGATTTTTATATATGTCTTGGGATTATAAGCGTTTTCTTCTGATAAGTTCCTTTAACCGCTTCACAGATACGTTGCCAGATTCAAGTGGAACGTTTGGACATTCGTGCCAGCAATTCTAGCGCAACTTTAGTTTCTTTAACATCATGAGTCCTAATAATGTCTGCTCCGTTTAAGATGCAAATAACTTGAGTAACAATTGATGGTACAAGGCGCTCTGACTCTGTTAAATTAAATAAATGACCTATGAACGATTTCCTTGAAACTGAAATACATATGGGTTTTGAGAGATTCGATAGATTCTTTAGATTTGATATGATTCCTATGTCTCTTTCGTACCAATTTTGATGAGCTATCTTTGTAAAAAACGGATTATTCCCCGCAGCTCGAAAAAAACCAATTAGAGGATCAATAATGAGTTTGTCCTCATTTATGCCAGTTTCGCTTGCTAAGAGTATACTTTCCTGTAAAATGTCAATTGTTTCAGATATATCTCCTGACTTGTATGTTATGGACCTATTTCCATAAGCCCCTATAATAACAGGCAAGCCCGATGAGAAAATTATATTCTTCATTTTATCGTCATATTTGAGCCCTGTAACATCATTGATTAGATCAACCCCCATCTCGATTGAGGCTTTAACTACATCTGCTCGTGGCGAATCTACCGAAAGTGGAATACTACGTACATCTTTTACAGCACCGATTGCGTTTCGTATCCTTTCGACCTCTTTATCTACTGAAACCACAGTATCAAGATAAGGCGCTGTAGACATTCCTCCGATATCAATTATATCAGCACCTTCCTCTTCCATTTGTATTGCCCTTTCAGAAATAATTTTCTCATCTACTGAAATGGATTCCTTATAAAATGATTCTGGACTAGAATTGATAATTCCCATAATTTTTGGTTTTCCGTTTCCAATTTCAAGATTTCTTATCTTAACTTTCCCCAATCAATTTATTACCCCTTAAAGGCATTTGTGCATAAAATGGTTAAATAATATTAAACAAACTATAAATTTATTTACACAAACAAAATTTTTCGATCAATAGTTTTAATATAGGTTAAATTGCCAATTATAAGAAGAACATTGAATTTTTCCTATTTAGACACTTTGGAGCACCATTATGACAAGAACACTTGACAAAACTCACACTGTCCTTTCGTATGTTGAAGGCAGTCTTAAAAATGCAATTGTTCTTAATGACAATGTCAAGGAGAATGGTTTCATATTTTCACTTATTAACCCTCCTGTTCCATTAGGTGGAAACATTGTATCTCTAGATATCTATGTAGACGAGCTACCTATATCGAAAAAATCTATTCAGATAGCTACGTCTGACACAATTGTTAATGCAGCAGCATTAACTGAAACAAGACCACTTCAGTTCAAACCGTTTCAAAGTGCCAGGTTTTTGGTCATAGGTATGGAGCTGGATAATCAAAAGAAACACAAAATAACTATAATGAGTAAACTTGAAGGTTTTGAACAAATAATTATTCCATTTACACTTGAGGATTATACAAGCAATAAGAAAGAAAAAGTAATCATTTCATCAAATTTGCCAGAAGAATCAGATACGCAAATCTACGGTGAAACTATGTTTATGAATTTTGCTTCGCCATTGGTGCTTTCCGGAAGGCAAGCCTACATAGTTTGTTCCTCCAGTGGAGCACTGTCGGCAAATTGGACCTGGATGGGTGCAAGATATGATAACGGAGGATTATATGTACCACCAGCCAGGGCATTTGGACGAATTATTGTGGAGATTTCGGTAGACGAGGGAGTTAGAAAAAGACTTCCAAACTTTGTCATTTCCTCGAGGCATGAAAATGGAAGTCTATGTACACATCACGAAGTAGCGGGAATTCATGTTAAGAGAATATTATTTGTACCAATTGAAAACAAAGGTTTTATCCAGATACTTAATTTTGATTCCGAAAAAAGTAATGAGCTTTTTGATTTAAATACAAAAAAGAAACAAACTAAAAAAATTAGGGTCCATTTCCTAATTGATGGTAACATTACCAGTTATGGATTAGCTGCAATTTCACAAAGTAATTTTTCAAGATATTATAAATCAGAGAACTGTTTGCAGATTAGAACCATCGCAAAAAAAGGGGTCGCACACTATTTTGGAACTATAGGTGTTTCTCCAAAGAACTTGAAACCCTCCAAGATACTAACAGATTCTTTTGATAACGATTTAGAATTATCTTATGACGTAGAACTTGAAGAAGGTTTGACGAAGGAGATAGCATTAATAGGTGCTGGTGATTTCACAAGTGCTCAAGAGTGTCTAAATGAATACAAGAACATCAGAGACAATTATCAAAAACTTTTTGAAGAAACAAAAAATCATCATAATAATATTTCAGCATCTACGTTTACAATACATCACGCATCTTCTAGTTCAATCTCAGAATCAATAATTGTGAAGTTGGCAAAGGCGCTCAAAAAGGCAAAGACTGCTCTTGAGTATCTGAAGGCAAATTATGATAATCTTGGGGAGGGTATCAGTGCAGGTCTTCCTAGGTTTCCCAATTATTGGGCACGTGATACGGGTTGGTCATTAAGAGGATATTTGTCTATGGGACAATATGATTTTTCCCTGCGCGTAATAGAGAATTTTTTGAAACGTCAGGCAAAACATAACTACAATGGTGCAGTGAAAGGGGAATTACCCATGGTAATTAGTGGGAGAACATTTCTTCATAATACGACGTATGGATCTGCAGATTCAACCTTTTTATTTCCGTGGGCCATTCGTGAATATGTACAGGGTACAGGAAACATCCAATATCTCACGAAAAGATGGGGGTCCATAGTTGATCTGGTTAATTCGGGATTTCTTAAAGATATTGACAATGATGGATTTATTGAACACGGTTTTTCCGGTACCGCAGAAAAATTGCCTATTCAGGATTCTACTTGGATGGATCATATCGATAGAAGAAAGAGCGCCAATGATGTTCAAGCATTATTTTATGAAAGCTTGATAATAGGAAGTGAGTTAGCAAAGATAGTTGATGATAAAGAGCACGAAAGAACTTGGCTTTCATCTGCTCAAAAATTAAGAAACAAGATTGATAGTGAATACTGGGAACCAAAACTAGAATTTTATTATGATACTATTCGTAAGGATTTGACTAAAGATAGCAGTATTCGTCCAAATTCATTAGTTATTTTGCTTACTGAAGTAGTAAAGGATGAGCACAAGGCAAGGTCAGTCCTAGAAAGACTGGAAAAAGATGATATGACAACCACATGGGGTATGAGGTCGTTGAGCAGTATGGATCCCAAGTATCATCCTTCACTATATCATGATGGCGCCGTGTGGCCACTTGTTACCGGTTGGGCAGCAATCAGTGAAATAAAAAACCAAAGGACTCAGCAAGCGCTCGAGTATCTTTCAGTAATGGCCGATCGTATTATTTCTGAAAACGGGATGTACGCAGAAACGTACCGTGGAGACAGGCCAGAGCCATTTAATTCTTGTATACTTCAAGCATGGTCAGTTGGATTATATGTTTATGCGTTACGTGAATTAATGTTGGGAATTAAACCAAACATGATTAAAAATAATATATGTCTGGAACCGAAATTACCTGACTCGATAAGATCGGACCTTGGCAACCTGAATTTCGATCATTTTATCAGTACCAATGAAGGTCTGAACAAAATCAACATTTCGGTTAGACCTGATAGGGACAGAATTACTATAGTACCAGAACGAGATGATGTAAGATTACCCGAATTCTCTAGTACCACTTACTCCATAGACATTCAGAGAAACAAATAAAACAACTAATCATATTCAGCAGATTCAAATTATATCTTAAAATTAGACCAATTGAATTGTTTGATGAGTAGTTAGTTGATTCATATAGACGAGGAAAAGATCTTTTCCACAATTAATCAAAGAAAGCCACGCTCAGTTGCTCTAGACGGGCCAGATGGCATCCTAAAAAAAATTCAAAGCTGTGCGCACAAGTTGACGGAGATATACAATTTACCAGTGTACGTTATTGGAGACACTTCCTGGGGTTCATGTGATCTAAATATTCGTGCTGCGGAAATGTTAGGTGTAGACATCTTGTTCAACATTGGACACACTATATCTATGGAGAATTTTGGAGATAGAGTAATTATGGTAGATGCTTTTGATGATATAGATTTTGGTAAGATTGCAAAAAGATGTGCAATTGAGTTAAAAAAGAAGAAATTTAAGAAAATTTCCCTTGTGACCAACAGTCAATATCTTCGGTCCGTGCAAAAAGTAAAGGAGATTTTTGAATATTATGGATATGACGTTGTTATTGGCAGGGGTAAGGGTCACCTCAATGATGCGCAAGTTTTTGGCTGCGAGTTCTATCCGGTTTATGATAACAAGGATCAAGTCGACGCATACCTGTTTTTGGGACAGAGTATATTTCACTCTGCCAGTGTTGCAATCGTTACGCAGAAACCCACCTTCATGATGGATCCTTACTTTAATGAATATTCAGAAATTAATGATATAGCACGTAAACTCGAAAAAAAGGCAACTTTATCGGTATATAAAGCTCAGGATGCGAAGAGTATTGGAATTATTATTGGACTAAAGGAAGGACAATTTGCCAATATTAAGGCATTAGAACTCAAAACGTCACTGGAACAGGAGGGCAAAAAGATCCTGCTAATAGCTATGACTGAAATTACAGATGAACGTCTTTTATCATTTCAGGACATTGATGCTTTTATTCAGGTTGCTTGTCCGAGAATAGGAACAGATAATCATTTTCATAAGCCAGTATTATCGGTTCCCCAAGCAATTTCACTCATTAAATTGTTAAAAGGCGAACCACAGCAAGGATTTTTACAGATAAAACACTGGTTGTAAGAATTTGGTTAGAGGTATAACAATTAAATGCGGTAGTAGCCTACCGGTACCACTATAAAAGTAAAGCCCAATCTCAAGCTCCGCAAGATCAATCACGTAGACGTGCTAGCATGGACACCCTGCCTTAGGATTGCACCCTCCCGGACCTCATCCATTTCGACAATTCACAATCAAGCACATGCCTTCGCATATGTTGTTGCTCATACCCATCCGACACGGCGTGGTTTCATATCAGCAAAGCGAGCAGGAACTTCACATCTAAAGATTTACCCAGTAGTTACTGATCCCAGCATAAAGCCGATTTCCGGTTTGGGGTACGGCTAACACCCCAATCCTCCCTACTACCGCAAAATTATTACATAATTTAGATATATTTGTGTATCCTGTTGGTAAAAACAAAGTCTATCTTCATTAGAAGTCATAATTTTCCAATAATTAATTTCTTTTAGTCTTCAAATAAATGACACTAACGGACCGCGTGAAATAAGATTTAATTTTTTTTAACTAATAGATTCAGGGTCCGACAAACTGAACATATGCTGCCAGAGGAATCTCTATTACAAACCAAGCATCGTCTATGTTCCCGAATAATAACATTATTTGTAGACTTTACCTTCTTTGCAATCTTCAAAATTGAATGATACGCATTATATTTTATTCCAGGGTGAATTTTCTCGAGATTGTTCAAATGGCTTCTGAAGGTACTTCTTATGCTTTCATCTTTATATGGACATTCTTCTGCTTGAAATGGAATATTCAGATAAATGGCATACAATACAAGTTCCTTCTCGTATATTTCCATTAATGGTTTGATTTTCTTTAATCCACCGCTTCCATATTCTACTGGTTGTGGATAGGTCCAGCCGATTCTTTCAACATCTCCAGCAAATAAATTGATAAGAAAGGTTTGGATGTAGTCATCCAAATTATGTCCGGTTGCAATTATATTTGCTCCACATGACTCTGCAAGGACGTCAATTGCCCTTCTCCTAAAAGTTCCACACATAGAACATGATGAAATTTTCTCTGATGGCCTTACCTCCATTGCCTTGTCCATTGATAGGCCAAAAAGCTCGCTGAAACTTACAATTCTGTTTTCAACGCTTATGCGGGCGCAAAAATTTTTTACAATGTTCAGAGATTCATCACGATATCCCTGAATTCCCTCATCCACAGTAATGGCTACAAGTTCAGGGTTTGCACTGTTAAGTATGCTTTTTAGTATATTCAAGAGCGCAAGACTGTCTTTACCTCCTGATACCGCAACTGCCACTCTATCACCATGGTTTATCATTGAAAATTTTGATAATGTCCTTTTTGCCTTATATTCCACTGATTTAATAAAGCATTTTTTACATAATAATTCTCCAGAGTACTGTCTTAAGTAAATGGCAGTGTTTTTCTTGCACTTGCTGCACTCTTTGGACATCTGAATAAATATTGTCAGGGGACATTCATCATTAATACTTTTTACCATCTAAGGCATAATCAAGCAAAATGGCTTAATTACTACGTGGAATTTTTGTAAAAGCATTTAAGTATATAACTATAAATTAATTTTTGATTTGAACGCCAGCCATGATGTTATTGATGAAATTAATCTCAAAATCATTAATATCCTGAACAAAGACTCCTCTCTACCGTTTGTAGAAATAGCAAAACAAATTGGAATTTCTGATGCCACTGTGCATATAAGAGTCAGGCGACTACTTGCCGCGGGCATAATTAAAAAATTTACCATATCTTTGGACAACAATAAACTTGGTTATGACCACCTTGCATTTATGGGCATAAACATAGAACCCGGAACTGCCGATGAAGTAACAAATAGCCTTTCATCAATAGAGGAGGTCCTAGAAATCCATGAAATGCATGGAAGATTTGATCTTCTCTTAAAAATAAGAGCAAAAAACTTGGAGGAAATGCGTGATATAGTTGTAAACAAAATAAGAAAATTGCCCAGGATTATTGAGACTGAACTAATGACCGCGCTCAAGACCAGAAAGGAAGATCATATGGTACCAATAATGGACGTTGCTTTGTAATTAGGGGCTTATTCCTAAATTTTCTATCTACATTCTCTGTTTATCTTTCTTTGAAGAAGTCCACCAGTCGAGATAGTCATCATGATATTTTTTCCTATCATTACCTTCATCTCGAAAGGTTTTATCTCTTAATTCATCCATTTTTTCCCTGGACGCAAAAAGACCGCAACTTTTGCATATGAAATTTTTGGTAGCAGTATCCAACTTTAATTCCCCACCACACTCAGGACAAAAATTAGACAATCTATCTATAATTGGAAAGACCTTATAAAAAATGTTACGTGGTCTTTATCATTTTTGTCATGATTAGTGCGTTGAGCAACTTATGAGATTTGCTAATCATATGATGCAATAAAGTCATCCATCTCCTTCACCATAGACCCCATGCGGTAAATGGCTGGCATAACGTCCACCTTTATTTGGTAATTCTCAAGCATTTTTGAAGTAGAGGGCCCAACGGACACAACAAGCTGATTATGGTTCAGCCTATCTTTTAGTGAATCAATTTTTTTGTTCCTTTTTGCAAATTCAAAGAACTCATTAACTGCAGGTGGACTCGTAAAGGTGATTGCATCTATCGTACCTGCCATTATATCCACAATAAGCTTCCTAATTTTCTCTTCAGTCGGAGCTACGTAATCATACCCCATTTCTTTCAACATGATTGCGTTTTTTTGTTCAAGACTTGTCGAATAAGAATATAATGAAAATTCAAACACATTTGAACCTAAAGATTCAAGTTTTCCTTTAAATGAATCAGAATAGTCACCGTGCCACAAAATTCCAACATTCTTGTGTTTTACATCAAATTTACTTATCATGTCAATGACGCCTTCAATCGTATTCATATTAGGAACAAAGTTAGTTGCAATCCCAAATTTTCTTAATTCCGACGCTGGTTTGTTACTTCTTGCTATTACTACAGTATCACGTAACCTTTCAATCACGTTATTCAACTGGTGCAATTTCTCAAGATTTTGGAAAAGATTGAATGCTCCAACGCCGGTCATAAAAACAAAAAAATGCATTTTCTCGTAATTGATTGTTTCTATAAATTTATTACACTCAGAAATTAGTGGATCGTTATTTCTAATTCCTATAGTTGGAGCTATGTATGGAACACCTCCAAATTTTTGAACTATGCTCGCAAGTTCAGAGGCTCTCCGACTTGATGTAATGGCTACAGTTATTCCACGTAATGACATGCTACTATCATGGAATATGAGAATAATTAAAACTTCAGGTAGGTAGGAAGATTTTAAATCAATTAAGACTAGCTGACGACACTTCCATTGTCAATCTTTTATAAAAATTTTCGATTAATTATCAACATCCGATACCACTTTTAGTGCCATAAAGTGGCATAAGCCTGGCTTCAAAATATCCATTATAGTATCATATTTTCTCAATTTTTTTATTTGAAAAAGTTTCAACCTAATCGATTAATTGATTTGCTCATTAAAAGCTATAATTACATTTACAGCATAAAACTAATTCCCAATAAATTGTTCACAATAGTGAAAAGGAGATACGCTAATTTATGGAATAAATTTATATTTTTCAACGTATTTTTAGTTTTAGAGTATCGTGCAAGATTTTTTACAGTTTAACTTTAAACAGTCTAAATCCTTACTTATTATTTAGGTGTAAGAGAATGATTAACAAGAAACCACGAATACTAGAAAAAAAGTCACACACATTTCAAAAAATATATTCTATTCTTATCATTTCTTTCACGCTAATTTTATTATTCTACTTCTTTTCTTTATCTTTTGGTCCTGAACATGAAATCAACGCTCAAAACGAAAACCAAACAATTCTGGGACCATCATTGATAGACCAAAATCTTAAGATAGAACTAGTGGCCAGTAACCTTGATTTCCCAACAAGTATGGAGTTTCTGGGGAAAGATGATATTTTGTTACTTGAGAAAAATACTGGAGATGTACGCAGGATAATTAAAGGTAATGTTTCGGAACCGTTAATTCATATTGATGTAGCATCTAAAGATGAACGTGGATTGTTGGGAATTGCAGTAACAGGGAAAGGAAATGAGGAGCTAAATGATAATAATCCATTTGTTTTTCTTTATTTTACGCAATGTACAAAAGAAAAGGATGAGGCCAATAATGGAACTCGAGAATGTGGAAATTTCGTATATAGGTATAATCTTGATACTAAGAGTAATAAACTTATAGAACCCAAACTAATATTGAAACTGCCTGGTTTACCAGGACCGAGTCACAATGGGGGAGTACTCGAGATAGATAAAGATAAAAATCTTTATGTGACTATCGGTGACCTTCAAACAACCACCTTTAATCAGGACCAAGTAGGTTTTGATACTAAAGCACAGAATATTATAAATGGAACCCTACCTGATGGCCGTTCAGGAATCTTAAGATTAACTGAAGATGGCAAGCCTCTAGGAAATGGAATCCTTGGTAATCAGTATCCGCTTAACCTATACTATGCGTACGGAATAAAAAACAGCTTTGGCATTGGGTTTGATCCTATTACAGGATATTTGTGGGACACAGAAAACGGACCAGAATTTGGTGATGAAATAAACTTAGTCGAACCGGGATTCAATAGTGGCTGGGAAAAAGTACAAGGTATTTGGAAGTTAGACCAGTTGAGGGAAAAAGAAGGCATTGTTGGTGATTCCAGTAAAGTTGAGTTTGTCGATTTTAATGGTAACGGAAATTATAGCGATCCAGAATTTGTATGGGATAAAGCTGCGGTACCTACTGCCTTAGTATTTTTAGATTCAGATAAACTCGGACGACAATATGAGAATGATATTCTTATTGGGTCAGTAAAAAAAGGAACGATATATCATTTTGATCTTAATGATGATAGAAAATCATTGTCTTTGGATGGGGATCTTTCTGATTTAGTACTCAATAAAAAAGATAATGCTAGTAAAATAATTTTTGGAGAAAATTTTGGAATAATTACCGATTTAGAAGTCGGGACTGATGGGTATTTGTATGTAGTTTCGGTTGTTAAGGCAACAGACAAAGGGGCAATTTATAGAGTTGTTCCTAATTCGAATTAATTTTCGATCAATTATCATATTTTTCTTATGGTATCATTGGTCTAATTTCTGAATGACGGAGTATCGAATTTTGTCAGTCCGTATTAAAATTATCATTTTAATCAGTATATACTAAGTTTATTAGGGTTACTATATAAAGAAAAGCAGTAGAAAAGTGCAAGAATTAGAGCAAAAAAAAGGTTTTGTTTTATTTGAAGAGTCGATAAAGTCGGAGGCAACTAATACAATGTATAGATTTCATTTAAAGAAATATTTAGATTTTATAGGCGACATTGTCAATGAAACAACAAGAAAGTAAAGGATATTTTTCAATTCATAATCACATTTCACCTGTACTAGCATTCTATGCAATTAATGATATCGTCTTAAACGTTAAAAAAATAAAAAGATATTTTCCGTCAAAGAAAAGGGCCAATAGAGATAGAGCTTATACTCATGAAGAGATTCATAAATTACTAGATATAGCCGATGAAAGAATGCGAACTATTATTCTACTATTAGCATCTTCAGATATGCGAGTAGGAGCAATTCCTTTACTGCGATTAAGGAATCTGGAAAAAGCGAATCTTGGATACCGTTATGGCTATGATCAACATATCTATAAAATTATTGTTTATGAAAACGAGCGAGAAGAGTATCATACATTTTGTACGCCAGAATGTGCCAATGCTATAGATTTGTATTTAGATATGCGGACTAGATATGGTCAAAAACTAAACAAGGACTCCTTTTTGATAAGAGAACAGTTTGATATTCGCGATCCGTTTGCAACCAGAAAACCCGTTAGTAATCCACTAAAAACAGAATCATTAACAAATAAAATAAGGGATATTGCCATTAGGGTGGGTCTTCGTTCAGCAGAAGAGCTTGATATCAGAAATCCTCTTGGCTCAATTAGGAAGGAAGTTCCAATCGCTCACGGGTTTAGAAAATTCTTCACAACTGAGTTAATAGAATCGGACTTAAAGACAGAATTAAGATGGTTACTAGAAGGCCACAACTTGAAAGCAAATGATTCCAACTATGTTAGAACAACAGAGAAACGCTTACAACAAGAATATGAAAAAGCCATTGATAACCTTACGATAAACGAAGAAAATAGATTTAATAGGAAAATTGAAGTTCTGAAAATTGAAAAATCTAGAATTGATATACTAGAAGTAAAGATGCAGAAGCTTGAAAGAAAGCATGGTAAAATAATATAGTTACTTAATACTTATGTCAAGCGATCTACCCTGTTTCTCTCCATGACCAGTTTGTGTGTCATACTTTTCTTGTTCTTCTTCAAGAGCATTGTTCACATCTTCGATAATCTGCTTTGCCTCATCAGGATTCTTTCCAACTACTTTGTCGAGTATCCCATCAAAATATTGTTCTATTCTATCGACGTGACCAATTTCATGCTCCAATACGACACCAATAAAGCGTTCCCACTCAGTTTGGGCAGCAGGACTTAGCGTACAACCAAAACCACACGAGGGTATCATAATTGTTTTATCTACCTGGATGGTGGAACTGCGATCGACTAAGCCATCCTTGATCTTTAGATCACCACTTATAGACGATTTCGTGGCAGCACTCGCGTCGTCGACCCCAATCTTATCACCAAATTTCTCAAGCTCGTCTACTAATTCCTCCAGACTAGAACCTTTTACCGAATAAAATTCTGCCCGCAAGCATTCATCATATATCTTATTGATATGCATAGTTACCGCCTCGTGTGTACGAGTTGCCTCAGACAATGCACCATTATATACATCAGAACAGATCTTTCTTGATTGTCCTTTTTCTGAATTTACTTGCCCAAAAAGCGGCTGGAAATTAGTAGAAATAGCAGAAAATAAGATCGATATCAGCAAAAAACCAATAACAAGCGCCGTAAATGAAGATATCATTTATTTACTTTCTACAGGTACTAATGGAACCTTATTATCCGTTGCTGACTGCGTAAGTAAAACTTGTGTAATCGAATGCCCTCCTTCCCTCATTGGTAATTTGGATCTTAAATTGAGATATACAATAATGAAATTATGGGTCGCACTGTTCCTTCGTACCGAATTGCAACAGAATGGGAAAAAAGGAAATGGAAGTCCTTTAGACAAGAATTGGATAAAAGTGAAAGAAAGATCTTTGATGAAATGATGATTTACCACGATTATACAATGTTGCTGGAATCGGGGCTTGCAAACCTGTCTTAATACAGCCTATCCTAATGTCTATAATATTTGAACATTATAAGCAATTGAAAAAATAGAGTGAGAATGTTAATAGCTAGAGTCATACAATATTTTTACTTAAAAAATACCGGTAAGGGATAAATTGTTGAAGCGGTACTACTAACTGTTGGCAGGACAGAATGGTAACGTTATAAGTAATGCAGAAATGAATTTGCAAGTCAAACAATCAATTGCAATAGCAATGGCTGTCTATATGATGGCAATGGCAATAACAGTACTTAATACAGCAAACGCACTTGGAGATTTTCTGTCTGATTGCAAACCAAAATACATAGAGCATGCTATTACACTTGATGTAGTGCAAATTCCTAAACAATATTTTGATACAGAATCTGGGGAAAATAGAAAATGTCCATTGTTGGAGTTTTATGAGCAAGAATATCTAAAAGCCGGCTGGATAATTTCTAATGAAGGAAAAATGAGTATATGGCTAGAAACGCCAACAACAAAATGAATCTATTCACTAACCAAGTTAAACATGGTAGAATCCGTTAGGGCCCGATATTGTGAAAGTACGATCTATTACGTTTGGCTAATACCTGATAGATATTTTCCGATAACTGATCGTTTGATAAGTCAAGTTCTTATCTTTCGATGTTGATATCCGAATACAGTTATGTCAAATGGGAAGAAAGAACCTGTAAAACTTTCGCCTGAAGATCAGGTCGCATAAGGGAAATGACTTTAATAATCAATCGAAATCTTGGGATAGAACCTAAGGAGGGAGAAGAAACTGTTTCTTATCTTCTTGGTCCTCAAAGGCAAGGGAAATGTACGCACGATATTGGTGGTCCTAATGGAGGAGGATGCTACGACTCTTGTAGGGGACTATGCTGTTCGGGACCTTGTCCTTGTGCGGAATAAATCGATTAATTACTGTTAATAGTAACGGAAAAACTTTAACTAATCAATCCAGTCAATAATCACGCAACTAAGGCACCACACGCATATGCAATACCAGCACTTGTTCCAAATCCAGGTACCGCCCCCCAATAAGTGTGCAAGTTGCAACTTTTCCAACTAATGCCCAAGCAGCGTCCGAAGAAGAAATTGTCACCGGTGGAAGGCCAGTGTCGGTTCCATTACCTGATACAAGATTTCCAATATCGGTAACTCTTTTCTTAAGTATGTCGGTCATTAGAGTAACTGTTTGCGAATCTGAGTTATTCTTGGCAATATCATCAAGCAGTGCAGAACTAGCATCTAGATCTTTGAAAAAATCAGTAGTATTTCTTGGTAGTAATCTTTTATGTAATTCACTTTTATGTTTCTGATAACAGGGCTCACAATAGAAATCTAGTAAACTACTTCCATAACCAGCATCATAAACTGCCTTCTTACTCGGAATGCCGGCACAACAACAAACACTACCAAAATACTTTCTAATTATTGCATGTTTGTTCCATGATGATCATTTTTCCGTAACATGAGTGCAACAAAATAAAATAAAGTATCCAAAAAATATTACTTCCTACCTTTTTATTATTTGGAATTCATTCAGAAATGAACTTAGTTGACTTGATCAAAAAGATGGCTCGATCTAGAAACTCGATAATGAGATAAAATGAAAACAGAATTTTAAAAATTGACAAATCTAGAATTGATGAGCTAGAGGCAAAGATACAAAAATTAGAAAGGAAACACGGTCGAATTAGATAGTTTACTTAGTATCAGCAGTTTCCACGTTTACTGGGGGTATTTTTTCTTCTAGTATAGTAACTAATGCTAGAAAAGCCGGTGATTGGTCCCAAACGAAGGTCATTAGGCTCACGCTTGTTATATAGTTCTCATAACCTTCCAAGAATTTGTTTACATCATTTTCTAGATTTTGGCTTTCACGATTTTTAAATATTTTTATCGATGTCATATTATATTATTAAAATGGAAGTATTAATAGATATATTCTGAATGTCTCAGATTTAGAAGCAAAGATACAGAAGCTAGAAAAGAAATACCGCAGATAGAAACATAATAAATTGAAGGCTAATTATTTTTCAAATTATAAAGCTCGCAACTACCCCCCATTAAAGCGAATATTTTCGCTTGTCCGCATCCAAATTCCAAAACTATCACGGTGCATGGACTTTTCTCTTCATACCCATTATTTGGATCCGTTCGCCCGTCAAATGCCATGCACCTTTTGAATAAAATTAAATAAATAAAATTAAAACTTTTTGATTTGTAGGATTCCCAAAATTCCATCTACTATTCCTTCATTGTAATTTTTGATTTCTAGACATGCTTGATCTCTACAAAGTTCAAGCAATGGTATATTTGCAATTGCACATCCAGACGCAGTTGTAATATCTGTCTTTGAGGTACATATTATTCCCGATGGTGATACGCCATTCGATTTCAGCGCAAAAATCGTATAAGCACCGACACTACTTCCGACTGCGTGTGGAAAAACTAAAACATGATTCTTAAGAAATTTACCACACAATTCGTTATTCTTATCGGTTATCATTCCAGTTAAATGATCCACCGAAGATAGGAAATTGATAGGTTGCCTCGTTGCCAGAATCCTTCCACTTGCATTACCGCCTACAATTACTTTACATCTTAGAGAATAGTTCATGGTAAATCTATTATTTTGTATATTTCCTTATTATGCATCTTAAATCGGTCAGACATACTGGTATACGGTTAGATTTGTTGAGATAGTGGGCTGCCTTGACGCTGTTAGTAATTACTCCGTCGTATTCCTCGGGGGTTAATAGAGGTGATAGACACGTACATGCATCACAGATTAGACTTGCACCCGCATTTTCAAGTCTCTGAGCGATTCCAGAATCAGAAGCCTTTTCGTATATAGCTCGTGGACAGAAGATCATGCATTTTTTTGAAAATTTCTTACCTCCAATCATACTTGATAATAACTGCAATTCATATGTTCCAAGTTGAGGACTTCCTAGTGTTATTACATCACCGGAATCGGTAGTATTGAGCTCGTCTACTACTGATTTTTCTTCCTCCTTTCCAAATGAAATACTTTCGCCATTTATTTCCTTTTTAGAGAACATTCCACATGTACCCGAAGTTCCCATTGCGGCGGCTAAAGACTTCGTCTTATACATATCTATGTCGCTAATATGGGGACCGAATGATACGCAGCTTTGTTTTATGGACTTGCCAGAAAAATATCCCAATATTCCGTAATCCAATTCCGTATTGAGCTCTCTTTCTATCTTAATCTTGATTTTAGGATCTCTTATACTTTCAATTCTAAGATCCGAGTAGGGCGCCTTGCCAGTTACGGCACTAGCCAAGGCACTAAGGGAACTTTCCTTGTTGGTATGTAAGCCAAATACTGAATTTGCCATTATTGCTGCGTTACTTTCTGCAAGACTAACATTATGTCCTCTATCTGGTAATTGAATTAATTCATAGGGAATACATGAAAATGAATGGACAGACCCCATTTTCTCATAAGCTTTAACTATTTCATTCTGTTGTCTTTTGAAATTGACAGATAAGTTATTCTCTTTATGACTGTCATATCCCATTGGATTTATTGTCGTAGGAACTAAAAATCGTGCTTCTTGACTGTATTTTGTAAGAAATTTGACTCCTGCGTCCCCTATTGTGTTGTAATTTACACCAGAAAGGTGCACCCAGTCTATAGGAATTAATCTTTCTGCATCGGTTGCTTTGCCTATTGATAACAATATCTTGTATGCTATTGAAATAGCTTGACCATGTTTTTCATCTATCGCGTTCTCTTCCTCTCTAGTTAAGTGCACAAACATTATG
>DATADQ010000205.1:0-2104 GCA_036258455.1 Nitrososphaeraceae archaeon
AGTGGACATGAAAACAGGTCTTGTATATGTAGCAGATACCGGCAACTTCCGAATACAAGCATTCAGACCAGTGGCCTCATCCTCTACTGTAGCCTGAAAGAAGTAACTTTAGGTTATGATGTCATCTGATAAATCTCAGAAATTATGATGGATAAACCAAGTAAATAAATTTAGGTAAGAAATAGTTACCTCAATCTTTCTAATATTGGTATTTATAAACTGAGTATGCACGATTAAATGAAAGAATTACTGGGTTTATGTTCAATAATATTAGCAATTGAGTAGGCCGAAAGGGACGGATCTGAAATTCCAGATGGATCTTATTTGGAATTTCAAACTTTACAAGGCTCAATTCAATATATCAATACTCAAAGATAAGAATTTTCTTACTTGAAGGTTAGCATAAAACATTCTAAATATTAAGGATTAAAAAAAAATATCTATTTTATTTGGCTTCACTTTACTTGTCAGATTTTAATAAGCATTTATTGATTTTCTATATTAGAATAATCGTTCCTATCATAGAAATTCTTTAGAATCAAAAAATACTATATTCAGAGGATTTAATTACACATCTGTCGCTAATTCATTTCGTAAGGAAGGGAAATTACTATTGATTCATGAGAATTTTTCAGGGATTGGAAAAATACTAATAGAATATCAAGATGAAAATACAATTGATACGCATACTAATATTACGTCTATAGACTCATACAATTAGCTCTGTCTTTATGAACTGTATTTTGGTTGGGTCTCTATGATAGTAATATAGTCATATTCCTCTTGCCAGACAAGTATCACAATACTTTTCCACAAGCGTGGCATCAACCATCTGATAACTTGCTATTGTAGTTGCTATACCACCACACACAGAACAATAACCTGCTATTTCTTTTATCAGTTTATCCTTTCGATCCGGAGAGATTCTAGGCGAGGACAATATCCTGTCTAATTTTTGTAATGATTCAGAAGGTATATTCATGGGTTGAATAGTTGGTTTTGGTTTTGGTGTTAATTTTTCCTTGTTATTATCGTAATAAAATTTATGCATCTTTATGATGCACGCTAATCGTATATGTATCTATATGTTTAGGCAATAATTCATTCATCCAATATCCGGTTTTTTTATCTGATTGATTATATCCTTGTCTGATGAAATACAAAGTCTCGAAGAGATCTATTCTAGAGAAGTGTAAGAAACTAACCGAGTATCTAGATTTAATTAGGGTTGAAACTAGTGTATTGTTACTGTATATTCGAGCTATCTACTGCGTCCATGATAACTTGTGTTGCGTGTACTCCAAGCTTTACCTTACAATAGTTTTCATTTTTCAGCTTTGAATCTAGCCTGTTTGTCCTTATCAATTCTAAAACCCTATTTACTGCAGCAAGATAATTCCTTGCAGATACCCATGTCAGTATGATTGTACATTTATCGCAAACTTCAACTTTAGCATTGACCCCATATATTTCAGCACAAAAAATGCATTTGTTATATACTATTGACTTACTAGCCCTTGGAGAATTAATACCAAAATGAACTGTATTAAAACAGTCAATACATAAGTGTTGGTTACACGTTGAACATGTGTGGTATTCTTGATGTTTACTACATCTTTCACACACTGTCATTTTTTAGAAGCGCCATGCTCAAGACATCATTAAGAAATGACTGTCATGAATTAAAATATTCATTATTTATCCACTAGTATTATTAATTAAGTAATCTCTGCTAATATTTAGTGCTTACAAATAGCTACAGTCAATATGGTAAGGAGTCGTCTTACTTCATTGTGTCCTTAAAGTCTAATATTGGTTAGCAAGAAATTGGATAGATTAAAGCCTTTAGGCGAAGGATTAATTGACATTGCAGATAGACTATATCAAGAAAAAAAGCAACTATGAGAATATCATGAAATAGAATACAAGCAACCAACTGCAGAAGATTTACCCAAAATGTTATTTAGGCAAATAACTAGATCTAGAATAGGCACTTCATAGTGAAACTAAAGCCTATCGTTGAACCAATAAAAATAGAGAAAGAAAAATTGGAAGAATTAGAATTAATATTAAAATGTATTAAAACTACAGACAGTTTAAGATA
>DATADQ010000206.1:0-2958 GCA_036258455.1 Nitrososphaeraceae archaeon
TGGAACAGACGCTAAAAATCCTGAAGGATCAACCATTTGTGGACTATTGAGGCTTAATCCTAAGGCTTTATGGGACGATACCGGTCTAATAAAACTCTTACAAGATAGAGGTTATAAAACATGCCCAAATGAGATGGGAGACGATGAGCTATCAAAACTAGACGGAGGGACCACAGTAAGAAATTATGGATGTTGCAATATCAATCAAAGAGTTGAAGCAATACAATGTGAAATTGCTCCTAAATTCAGAGAGGAAGATGATCTACCTAAACTAGAAAAGCTCGCAAAGGATATGGCTGAATGTATATCTACGTTTGTTTCTCGTTATATTTCTGATACTAATAGTTAGTAATGGAATTAGAAAATATAGAGATTCGATAGTCGGTACTGGACGCTATCGGTTCTAAACTAGGATTCTAATTATATGAAATAAACTTCTAAGCTTAAAATTTTGATTTTGATTTTAGTTCAATTACCCAGTAATGTTTTGTTGAGGTGTGAAATCTATATTTGAACTGGGTCGGGGAAGTCCATCTTCTCCGATTATGGAAACAGAGAGATGGGTAAGGCCATCATTATCTCTATGTATTTTAAAATAACCAAAGTTGTAGATACCTCCTTCAAGATACAAAATGGAGGGTTTAAAGGTCGTGTCTAATGTGGGTAGGGGGATTTGAGGTATGCCATAACGAATTGCACTCAAGGGACCGCAGACAATCTCATAAACATTTACTGGATCTCCATCCCCATTAACATCAGCATTATACTTCAATATGGCCGGGAAATGAGCATCAGTAGTTATGAAGATTACATTCTTGATGTCCTGATCATCTATGAACTTCATAAGATCCTCAAGTTCTCTTTCAAATCCAGTCTTCGAAGAGAAATCAGTATCGGCTCCATTTGCCCATCCGTCTCTTCCAAACGTAGATGCGTTTGCACCAGTTGGAATCGACATTGGTACGTCATTGCTTATTATCTTCCATGTGGCATTGGAATTTGCTAAAGTCTCCTTTAACCATGACAGCTGATCCCTACCAAGCAAAGTCTTATTATTCTGTTCTGTGTCTGGTAAATCATTTCGATCTCTGTACGACCTTGCATCTAAAATTAGGAGATCCAAGTCCTTTCCCCACTGAAACGATCTATAGATTCTATCAGGCTCTTGTCGGTTCCTTTCTAAAGGGGAGAAATTAAAGAAGGCTGATGTACCCGCTTGTACAAGGTTTTGATATCCTGTCTTGTTCTTATTTTGGGAATTCCAGTAAGACCATTGAGATCCGAAATCATTTATGACCTCGTGGTCATCCCATTGGCTATACATGGAGGTATTGCCGAGAAATCCTTGTAAATGAGGATCTGCCTTATTGTAAAGCCAATGTTGCAGATAGATATCATGAACCTGAGCCAGATTATTCCAGTCGACCATTGAATCTGCAATTCCGGGGAAGTTTCCCGGAATATTCTTAAGACCATCTGGCCGTTCTTTAGGACAATCATTAATTGCATAGATCATATCACCATTGTGTATGTAAAAATCTGGCAATAGCGATTTCATTTTTTCAAATATCAAATACCCGTTATTTACTTCACGGCAGAACTTTTGACCACCAACATCTGCCCCTAGTATGAAACTTATTGAATTCCCGCTGGACGAAGGACTTGGGGCAGTTCTAAAGCTCCCCGCAATTGACGAACTATTGGTACGATTATCATTGCTAGAAAACCGGACTTTATAGAAATATTTTGTATTTGAGTGTAGCTCATCTATCTTTATTTTTCCTGAATAATCCGTGGTATTATTTACTGCTTTAATTTTTAAATTAGGATGAGAAAAAGCTGAATTATTGTCATATATTACATGCATAAGAGAGTCATTATTAGCCCTTGACCAAATCACGGCACTGTTATGGCTGACATCTCCACTGGATACACCTTCTTTAATATTCAGAACAGGATTAGAATTATTTGTCGTAGTTTGAGCATTGAGTGGTGATGATGGTATACTACTAATAATCCCAATAAGTAGCATACACAAAATTATTGATGAAGATATTCTATTTAGCGAGCATTTCAATCTATTACGCATTTTATATCATAAAAAGAAAGGAGCGACGTAATATGAAAATATTTCTCAAATTTAGTAAAAGCTTATTCCTATAACGCTGATGATATCAAGCGGTTCACTAATTCATTTTCGATCCAGATTTATAGTTCATTCATGAACAAATGTGCTAAAGTACATACTGGGCGTCGATACCTATGGTGAAGTAAAGTAGCCTTAACTTGTCTCTTTACTCCCAAAGATGAATTAAATTCGGTCTATGGAGATCAGGAATTTAGGTGACCATTCTCCGGAAAGTTAAATTTATTCTTGGTAGAGTGATATTTTTAGATTTAGGTAGACTATGTAGCCAGTTTTTTTGTGTTTGTCCCTTCATCAACAATAAACTACCATGTTGAAGTAATATTGAAATAATTTTATTACTTTGTTTGTGCTTAAAGGAGAATTTCCGCTCTGCTCCAAAACTTACCGAAGCGATGGTGCTATGTTTTTCGATTGATTTTTCATCATCACTATGCCATCCCATACCTACATTGCCATCATGATACAAGTTCAATAAACAGGAATTAAATTTTGTATTCGATAGATTCTCTACAACTTGTTTAAGTTTTGTAAGCTCTACAGTCCATGGTAATGCTTTCTTTTCCGTATTTGAATAAATATAGACATAATCAGAATCACCATACCAGGCAGTTTTCCTTTTGGTCACTATATGTTTTCCAAATACTATTACTTCATCGTTCTTCCAGGGTATATTTTGTAGTAGTGAGTGAAAGTATTCATTTGCTTCATCAAATGTGAAGATCTTACCGTAGTAATAAGCGGCACCGTCTATACCCAGTAAATTAGCTAAATGGCTTTCAATAAGAAAATATTTTTATTATCTTATACTT
>DATADQ010000207.1:0-5963 GCA_036258455.1 Nitrososphaeraceae archaeon
AAAAATTAGAAAATGAAAACGCAAATACATACGACGACAGGATTATCTCCTACGCAAAATCCGTATTTGACAAAGGTTTTTTTTATGATAATTAAAAAAAGGATAGACTTAGTTTAATAACTACTGCAATAAGTGTGGTAAGAGTCTATCGATTTTCAGTCAGAGCGACTACTTACTATAAATTATCGCTTTTAGTCCGAGTGTATCTTAAAAACCTATATGAGTTAATGATTTAATTTGAGTAAACTAAATTAATGATACCGATTATTACTTGTTAACTTGGGTGACAGAGGAAAACTTTTTGCCTTTTCGGTTCTGTCAACCTTTCTACTATTCGTTATCTTCATCATACCTCTCCAGATAACTTACGGGAATAATTTCAATAAGTTAAGCCCACTTCTGCAAGACAATGATATAGTTTATGCGGATTTTGAACGAGGATCTCAATCTTTTGTTTCTCAAATGAGTAATCAAACTACTGCGAATGGTGTAGAGTTAGCTGGAAACGTAAGTTATGTAGTGGATGGCGATACATTGGACATAAATGGAATTAGAGTTAGACTATCTCTTGTTGATACTCCTGAGAGAGGACAGCCTGGATTCAAAGAAGCAAAGGAATTTGTCAAGTCTCTGTGTTTAGGAAAAAACGGCGAATTTGATGTAGATAATGGACAGCGAAGGGGAGATAGATTCGGAAGGGAAATAGGTGTAGTATATTGTAATGGAGTAAACATAAACGAAAAACTCATGGATAGTCATTTAGCAAATACACTCACAGAATATTGTGATATTTCAGAGTTTTCCAATGAGAAATGGGCTAAATCAGATTGTTCGTTAGAACCTGATCATGATAACGATGACAAAGAAATGGTAGACCAAGGCAAAGCACTAGCATTCATAAAAAGCATGTATAACCCAAGCGTGGGGATGTTACGGGAAGCGCCAGGGTTTGATAGGTACTGGCTTTGGTCAGACCAGCTTTTGGGACAACTTATTTTGAAGGCTGTTGACCCAGCTTTGGCAGCTAAGATAGAGACAAAAATGCTATCGTACAAGATTCCAATGAAAAACCTATGGGCGACACTGGACCCAAAATACCGTGAGAATTTTTCTGCGGGAGGTACAAAAGAAATCAAGGTTAGTGGGACTAGCAACATCTGGTATTCGGATTATGGTGGTAATGATATTCCATGCACGTCTCATGCAGACGTCGCTTTTTTGACAGCTATCCACCTGCATTATAGTGGCGACAAAAATGGGGCCCTTTCATGCTATAACGCCGGAAAAAGTATGTGGGATGGAAACGGGATGAAAGACCGCGGTCAAATTACAGGCGATTACGCTGTCTACAAGGTGGCGCTTGGCCTTTTAGCTGAAAAGATTCTCAATGCACCTCCAATTGGAATTGCCGGAAATTATTTCGATAAATTTCAAGCTAGCAATGGTGGAATAACAACAGACCTGACTGGCGGTGTCCCAAAAGGAAGTCAGAACATTGAAACGACATTTGCTGTGTTGGTGGCCTTGAATCCAAGTCTTTTAGAAGGTGCAGCCGCAGGCGACTTTGGATGTTCAGAAAATGCAAAAAATACTGTTAAAAACATGGAAGACGAAAAACTCGAACTTGTGTTACCATTGGGGAATCTTTCATATCTAAGTACTCCGAATTGTTAGTTTGATGTGATGTGATGACCCCACTTAAGGGTAAAATTATGATCACTTTAGGATACCATGATGTGAATGACCGAGGAGGAGAAAGGTCGGACCAATATCTCAAAGGTTTTGATATAGTTTGTTCTAGTAATAAGTTTATTGATAGGTGGGGATCAAAATGCACATGGTCAAACATCCGAATTTGATCCGCAAAAATTGATCCACTACAAACAGATTGTGTACCATACCATGACCAACATATAGTAATTATAAAAATGAATTGTGATCATGAAATACCATCAATCATATATTACGTAATCAGGGATACGAAATAAAAGCGGCATGGAATTCTGTGATGTACGTAACGAAATAGGGCAAGTAAAATTTGAAAGTTGGATACAGAATTGTGAAAAAAATCAGGCAGTGATCTATCTTTAATTGTCTCAGTAGATTTCTATTCGGTTTTTATAGCCTTTCAAACTAAGTCTCAATGCATCTAGTAAATCATCGTATGAAGTTTGTTCTTCATCTAGGGAATAGTCTTTTGCATGCGCCGTCCCAAGAGATGTAAAAGTTTTTCGTATATATCTGGAATCACCAAATGTCCCTTGTTTACAATTGCATGTAAATGCGATAACATTCGTTTATTTTCATATTGAAAAACATTCATTGCCAAGATAAAAAACGTAAAGAATAGAAAATGTTGAATCAAACGCATGAAACTCTAATAATAGACCAGCTCTCTTTGGAGATTTCCATAACGCATTACGATGAACTTTAATATTCTAAGTTACTGCAAAGATGAAACTAAGGAATTATTTCAGTATGATTTATTTATGATGAATAATCGATTGAACTATGAACAAGAAACAATCTAAAATTGCCTTAGTGACAACGCTGTTCACACTATGCTTATCACTGGGGCTAACTTCAATCAACTTGTTAATTTATTCTGTTGAAGGCGCACCACAACTAAGTGACGGACAAGCCCAAATGTTTCAAGAGAAATGCGAGCCAATATGTATGTCCACATCTTACGCGATGAGAAATCTACGTCTTGCAATAGTCGGAGACATCGATTCTAATTCAGGTTTGAATAAACAGTTGAAATTAGCACATGATTACGACGTCCAAGTACTAATTGTACCAGGTGATTACGCATATTCAAATGGAAAGGAAGTCTTATCCAAACTAGAGTCTTTTGGATTCACGAAAGAGAATAGCAATGTTGCTGTGGGAAATCATGATTCTACACAAGAAGTGAAAGACTGGTTGGGCAGTGGTAACACATTGGAAAAGACCGAGTTTTCCTTTACGGAAGGTAAGCTTGCATTATTTAATGTAAATACAAACATGGACTTTGATTGTTCAAGCGATCAGTACTCAGAATTAAAGGAACAGATTGAATCGAGTGATGCGTGGTACAAGTTTGCAGTGGTGCATGAACCTTTTGTTACTGTAAAAAGTAAGCATCCACCTAATGGAGAATTTGACTGTTATGATTCCATGTTTAGAAAAGGTGGAATTGATGGAGTGCTACAAGCACACAATCATAACTATCAAAGATTTAATATTGATGGACTGCTCTATGGAGTTTACGGTACCGGCACCCACGACACCGGCTCTGCTATGTATCCATTGAAATCTGACAGTTGGGAGGGAAATGACTGCATAAAATGCATCACCGAAGAAAATGGAATCACAATAATTGACTTGCAGATTGAAAATCCGAGGGCAAAGAATTTTCAAGGATGGTTTGTGAATATGGATAATAAGATACTAGATAAATTTGAAGACAAATCGATTTCCTCGACATAATACTAAATGATATCGAAGTCCTTTAGATTTCCATTAAACGGGCAGACCATATCTACGGAAGATGAATCTCGAGAATTTCCTAAATGTAATTCACCTTCTAGAGTAGTATTTCTTTTATTTCATGCGTTCATTTCGAACATTTTTATTGCCAGTCTTGCAGAATCAAATACATCGTACGTATTGTTGGATGTTTCGGCTTAATTTGTTACCTAGTGTGAGTAATGAAATAAAAAGCAATAATAAATAAAATAGAATATGGAAGTCCATGTATGTTAAAAAAGATGGGTACTATTTCTTGGAGCTACCACTTTTTCCAGAAATATCAGAGACTTGTCGTTTGTTACAGTCAACTTTGTCACTAAAACAAAATAGATCAGATTCCGATTGATAATACCAGCACTTTTCATTGTTTTCACAATTTTTTGAATCCGCAAAGGACTCTTGTATTATATTCAATGAAGTCGTAGTTTCAGCCGACAAGATAGCAAACGATATACTCATTAATGCAAAGAATACGATTTTCTCTTTCAGTGTCAATTTTGAGAGTACTCGGTATAAAAGGATTCTGAATACCACTTATAATTGGCAATTGGTAAGCACCAATAGAAAATAAATAAATATTCTTTATCTTATTCTATAATCTGGACATGCACATTTTTGACCAGTCTTTCTCCTACATGGTCTTACCAGATACTGGACTTCACCTCTGTCGTGGCCACAAATGCTTAAGTCGTATCCTGCTTCCATGGATCTATAATCTTATTTCATTCCTTTTGTTAAAACATCTATATAGATATTTTTATGATAATTAAAAAAATTGAAATTTCCAACATTCGAAGCTACAAAGAAAAGACAACTATTGAACTTCCTATGGGAAGGATACTATTTCAAGGGGATATCGGTTCAGGGAAATCTACAATCCTTTCTGCAATTGAATTTGCTCTGTTTGGTTTAGGTGATGTTGATGCAAACCACTTACTTCGAATTGGGGAGAGTACGGGTTCTGTACTTTTAGAATTTGAAAGTAACGGTAAGACCTGTAGTGTCTTTAGATCTCTTTTAAGGAAAGGAAATAAAATTTCTCAAGAAGAAGGGTTCTTGTATGAAAATGGAGTCAAGAATTCATATTCAGTTGGCGAATTAAAATCTAGAATTTTGGACATAATTGGAATAAATGAAAAAACACAGACAAAAACAACTTCAACAATCTATCGTTTTGCAATCTACACTCCTCAAGAGATGATGAAAAATGTATTGACGTCCAACAACGAAAAAAGGGTTGAAATACTGAGAAGAGCATTTGGTATTGAAGAATATAGTACGGCCAAAAAAAATGCTGAAAAATTTTCTTCATGGATAAGAACCGTAACTAGAATAAAGAAATCTATGATAAATGATCTGAGTATGTACAGAGAAGATCTACAAAAAATAAAAGAAACAATAGAATCATTGAAAGAAGAAATTGGCTACTTCATAGATAACATAGCGGATCTTAATGATCAAATGCAAATAATCTTGAAAGATATACTGGAGATGAGGAAAAGGAAGGAGAGAATGCTACAAGCTGAATCCTCCATTTTACATCTCCAATCAACAGTCGATAAGAATTTGCAACTCAAAGAAAAAATGAATTTTGAACTTGGTCGAATGAATCAAGAATTATATGATATTTCCCGGAGTGAAATAATAATTGCTGATCTTGCTCCAAAGTATCATGAATACATTCGAAAAAGGCAGGAGCTCTTAAATGTAACCGATAAAGCACAGCAATATAATAGACTATTACCTGAAAAAGTAAAATTAGAAGGTAGTATTAAGAATGAGCGTGACAATCTTAATTCTAGTATCCAAAATTTAGAATTGGACTTGGCAGAGCTTACATCGGAGATAGGAGGATATAATGATGAAATAAAGAATTTGGATCAGCTGAAAGTAGAAGAGATTGAATTACAAAATACTATGCCTGATTCTAATAAATTGCAAATGGACCTGGATATAATTTCTGATAATCTCTCTAATACTAAATCAGAAATCAATTCAAATAACAAAGAAATCCTAAAACAAAAATCAGAATTAGATACAGTTTTAGAATTAAGGCAAGATGCAGAATGTCCATATTGTAAGCAAAAATTAGACCAACGACACATACAAGAGTTAGAAAATAAATTTTTACAAAGAAGGGATTACTTAAAAAATAAAATTATTCATATGGAGGAGGAGTTAAAAGATACTCAACTTAAAAAAAATGAAATTTTGAATGAAATTAAACAGGTGGAATCAAAAAAAACCCAATTACAAAAAATTCAAACACAGATAACAAATTTAATTGTTGTTCAAAATGAGATAAAAAAAATAGATCTTAAGATAAGTGAGAGAATATCAAATAAGAAATCGATGCAGGATCAATTACAAGATAAGCATTTGCTTGATAAAATTAAGAAATTAGATGAAATAGCTGACAAAGTAAAGATGCTCAGTTCTTACAAGTCCAA
>DATADQ010000208.1:0-15643 GCA_036258455.1 Nitrososphaeraceae archaeon
GACTGGATCAAAACTAATCAAATGGGCATAAATAATAAAGTTGCAGTAGTCACAGGTAGCTCGAGCGGTATAGGTTTCGAAACATCTCTAGTCCTAGCTAGGAATAACTTTCATACGTACGCAACAATGCGTAATCCAGAAAGGGGAACAAAAATGAGAGAGGTTCGGAGTGGAGAAAACCTGCCAATCGAAATTATTCAGCTTGATGTTACTAGTGACAAATCAGTAAGCCATGCAATCCAATCAATTCTATCCGAATCAGGAAAGATAGATGTATTAATTAATAATGCTGGCTATGGATTGGTAGGAGCATTTGAAGAGCTTAGTATAGATGAGATCAAGCAACAATATGAGACTAACTTCTTTGGAGTTATAAGAGTAACCCAAGCTGTCATTCCCATAATGAAGGAACAAAAGTCAGGAATAATAGTAAATATAAGTTCAGGTGCTGGTAGATTTGGCTATCCGGGCGGATCTGCATATGTTAGTACCAAATTTGCGCTAGAAGGTCTTAGTGAGTCTATGGCGTACGAACTTGATCCTTATGGCATAAAAGTTGCCTTGGTGGAACCGGGATTTGTTAGAACTAACTTTTCCAATGTAATAGCAAAGAGATCGCAAGAGCCAAATTCGGAATACTCAAAAATGATGGAAATAATGGCTAGAAGAATGGAGGAGATGAGACGAAATAGCTCTTCACCAGAACTCGTGGCCAATATAGTCTTGGAAGCAGTAACAACTAAAAATCCTAATCTGAGATATCTGGCCGGAAAAGATGTTGAGCAGTGGATAGAACAGAAGAAGAAATTGTCCGATAAGGAATTTTTTAATATGATTAAACAATCCCTGTTATGAACCATAAGTTAATTGTGTTATCTTTAATTAGTAACAAACTTGATAATATAGTTATTTTATAATATTTATAAAACATAAGTTAGAAACTTCATTAACTTTATCTGGTTTATGGATGATTCTTGGAAATTAACACATAGACCTCATATTATTTTCTAGGCTAGATTAAATGTATAATATCTACGTAGTATAGAATCTATCACAATGAACAGAGTGTTTGTTATGTACTTATTAGGGATGTTATTAACACTAATGGTTTTATCAAGTCTTATTAGTGTTGATAATACATCCCCTGTGAGATTTATTTCTGGAGTTCAGGTTCCTTACCTCAGTTCCGGCGCATTGTCATTAAACCCCGCCCCCTCCTCCACCGGCAATAGTTCGCTAACACTCGTACAAACAATCCTACTTCCAAATGTCATTGGTCGCATCGATCACTTGAACTTCGATAAAAAATGGGACCGCCTGTTCGTTGCTGAATTGGGAAATAATTCTGTTGATGTAATTGACTTAAAGGCAGGTAAACGTATTAACAGTATAGCCACTGGATTGGCTGAACCTCAAGGAATATTTTTTATTCCAGAACTTAACAAGCTGTTCGTTGCAAATGGAGCTGATGGTTCAGTCAAGATTTTTGATGGCAAAACTCTCACTCTTTTGAAAACAATAAATCTTGATGGCGATGCCGATAACATCAGATACGACAACAACAGTGGATTGGTTTACGTAGGGTATTGAAACGGTGCTTTAGCGGTAATCAATGCCACTTCAGGAAAGAATTTGGGGAATATTAAGCTGCCTGGCCATCCTGAGTCCTTCCAAATCGAAAAGTTGGGGCAAAAAATATTTGTAAATGTGCCCGACGATGATTCTATAATAGTTGCAGACAAAAAGAACCTAAAAACCTATTTCGAGGTGGGCTCTTACAGATGCTACATCGAACTTTCCGATGGCATTAGACGAAGGAAATCACCGACTATTTGTGGGATTCAGAAATCCGGCAAAGGTTATTGTATATGATACAGCGTCTGGAAGAGAAGTTGCGAGTTTTACTACATCCAAAGATGCTGACGATATCTTTTATGATGCTGTCAACAAACAAATTTATGTTTCTGCAGGGGAAGGTGCTATTGACATTTTCAAGCAGAGAGATGCGGATCATTATGATCTAGTAAAAAGGGTCGAAAGTGTTCAAGGTGCTCGGACATCATTTTTCGTTTCGGAATTAAATCGGCTCTATCTTGCAGTTCCAGAACATAAAGGTCAGGAAGCCCGAATACAAGTTTACCAAGTGAGATGAGTGTAAAATGCTCTGTGTCTTTCTTTTCGTAGGGAACAACTGTTATAATTTTAAGATTTAGGTTGGACTGCGTGGAAGCATCTACTAGTGATACCTGCAACAGTACATGTTTATGAGTCTTACCAAATACGATTGTAATAGCTCGAAATTATTCTTACTAAATTCATAGAGTTTGGAGCACTTTTCTTCAATGCTTCCTTGGAATTCCATAAATGTCAAAAATGTATCTAGTCTGTGTGGGTACTGCCTCTTTGATTCTTTGGCTTTCAATGCAAACAAGAAATTTTCATACGGTGTTAATGCCACAGATTGTTTTTCCATCTACAAATTGTAATCCATTCCTGGTATAAAAAACATGTAATACATGCGGGCCCGGAGGGATTTGAACCCTCGACCTGACGCTTAGGGGGCGTCCGCGCTATCCATTTTGCGCTCACTTCAATACTTGAAATGACCTGCGCTACGAGCCCTTGAAATTTGAATACCAATGTTAATTTAAATATTCATATTGAAATCGGATTTTCAAGTTCTGCATTTTTAAAGAAATAAACTCAATATTCAATTATCATAATTATCTTCTAATTCAAATAGAAGGTAAACAGCATCTTTCTATAAATCGTTCTAAATCCTAACCTTTTGTAAAATTCATCGTATCCTTCTCTAGTCAACGTCTGCACAATTATTGAGTTGTAGTCGTTATTCTTTGCCATTTTTACTGCTCTTCCTACCAATTGACTTGCTACTCCTTTTCTTCTAAAATCATGAGTGGTTCCCAAACAGTAAAGACCTATTCTTTCGCTTTTTTCAAATAATAAACAGCATCCTGCTGGATACTTTACCTTATCTAAACAATAATTTGCAACCAATAATGTGAGTTTCCTGTAGTGTTTAGAAATAATAGTTGTTACTTCATCCCTAATATGCATAGAATCGAAAGATCTACAAAAAACATCAACCCACATGTTCAAGTTATTCTTATCAACAATATCAATTTCAACATGTTTACTACTATGCATAACATATTTGTTAACATCAAGACTCAATATCTTCATTGTTCCGAACTTAGGCATGTTCAACTTTGCAGAATTTTCATTATTGCAAATCATGTGTATATAATAACTATTAAGATCATAAGTGTGACTAGTCTTTATAAAATTTAGGATATCACCAACATTATTACACCAATTGTTTATATTCAATCTGTTAAAAAAATAATCATCTCCTAGTTTAGAGTTTGAAAATAATTCTACACATTCTATTTTTCGATAAACTCTGCTCCACAGAGAGCAAAAAGACGATTCATTATCATTGATATCTTCAATACCTAAGTCCAAAAATTTTCATCATCTTTACTGCATCATTCATTTTATCAGGATGCATCACTGTCTCTAAGAACAATTTTAGTGCGTTGGGCGTATCTAGATCATCTTCAATATAATTTCTAAATTGTTTTATTGTATCTGATTCCTTTGCGTAATCAACATTCTCATTTGCAGTATCGTAGTTTTCATTTTCATAATTTGAAGTAAGGACTAAATTTCTAATCAGATTATTGATTCTCTCGAATCTCATTAACTCTGAGAAGTTAAAATTTATTAATTTCTTATAATTATGCGAGTAAAAATAAAGTTTCAGAGTATTCATATCATATTTTTTCAATAGTTCTCTGATATAAATTGCATTACCAGAGGACTTGGACATCTTTTCATTCTCGATATCTAAAATACCTACATGCACCCAACACTTTACAGGCTTTTCTTTTTGTGAAAGTGCCATCAAATTTGAAAGCTGCACTTCGTGATGTGGATAACTCAAATCAGTACCTCCAACATGCATATCATAATTACCATTAAAGTGAAACATTGCTACAGCTGTATCCTGCATGTGCCACCAAGGGGTACCATCTCCCAAGATCTTATCATTAAATTGTGTTCCATAGTTATCGCTGGTGTTCCATAAAAAAATATCTGTAATGTTGCGTTTATTAATATCAATGTCATATCTCCGGGCTGATAATTCTTTTTTGGACAAATGTGAAAGAACACCATACGTTTTGAATTTGGAGGTATCTAGGTATACGTTTCCATTTACAGAATAAGCAAACTTCCTCTTGATTAATATTCCTATCAAATTTTTTGCTTCTTTTACATAATCACTAGTTTTGGCATAAATCATATCACTGATTCCAAGTTTATTCAGATCGTCAATAAAGTCCTTTAATAAAAAATCGGGATTGATATTATTATTTTCGATTTTGCTTAACTTTGGGTCGATATCAGTAACATTTACTATCACGTGAGGGATATAATTTCTTGATTCTAGTAATCTAATTATGAGATCTACCAGTACAAAGACCCTTGCATGTCCTATGTGACAATTGTCATAAAGAGTAGGACCACAAACAAAAATTCTAATTTTCTTGTTTTCAGGTATTAAAGAAACCTTGCTTTTTGTGAGTGTATCAAAAATTTTCAATCAACTAAAGGTGGAGACAACAAAATATTAATTATTATATAAATTAGTGCAATAAACTTCCTTTGTTTTGTTCAATAAGTAACCACATTTCTCTTACCTATATTAGTAGGATAAAATGGATCCTGCCAGCAGGTATAACTCCATCATGGACGACATAAATTTTCTTCTTGTCATGCTGCGAAATTTAGTCTTATCAGTACGTCTATCAGTAATACAATGGAACCAATTGCTACGCTGGCTATCATGAAAGGAAATCCCACTCTAAGAAATTTATTAAAGGTAATTTTGTGGCCATTTATTTCGGCCAAGCCTGTGGCAACTATGCCTGCACTTGAACCAACTAATGTACCATTTCCTCCGAATCCAACTCCTAGTGATAATGCCCACCACAATGGACTGATAGTCAGGCTTCCAAAGACTGCAGCTATTGACTCAGTATTGTAAATGGCAAATATGACAGGAATCATCGTAGCAGCAAACGGAATGTTGTCTATGAATGCACTTGCTATTGCAGATATCCAAATAATCATGAAGAACAATATCCATGGGTTACCACCACTAATTTTTAGTGCAGTACTGGACAATACATCTATTAAGCCAGCTTGTTCTGCTCCACCAATTATAATGAAAAGACCAGCTAAGAAGATCAATGTAGACCAATCAACCTGACTCAAGATGTGCTCAGGTCTGGACTTCGCCACAATCATAAGTATCCCGGCACCGCTCAGAGCAATAATAGAAGGTTCTATATTGATACTACCGTGAATAACAAAAAGAATAATAACTGCAGTTAGTACAGCTAATGATTTTTTTAAAACAGATCTGTCCTTAATAAGGACCTTTTCATCTTGAGATAGCAAATCCTCAAGATTGTGTGGTTTTTGGGCGAGATCTTTTTTAAATATAAATTTTAGAAGAAATAGAGAAGCGAACAGAGAAACGGCAATGGTAGGACCCATATTTATAATAAATGAATTAAAGTCGATATTGGCGGCAGATCCAATTAGTATATTAGGTGGATCTCCAATTAGTGTTGCTGTACCTCCTACATTTGATGCAAGCACCAGGGCAATTATGAATGGAATTGGCGATATCTTGAGAGTCCTGAAAATGGAAATGCTTATTGGAACTATCAACAAGACTGTAGTAACATTATCTATAAACATGGAAATCGTCGCTGTAAAGACGCAAAACATGACCATCAACTTCCACAAATTCCCCTTCGACGCTTTACTCATCCTTAAACCAATGTACTCAAATATTCCAGTTTCCCCCATTATCGCTACAATTATCATCATTCCTAATAAAAGACCAATTGTATTGAAATCAATCGATCTGATTACAAAATTAAAGCTCATAGAAGCATCAAAGAGCCCAGTGGTGATACCTATAAGTATAACAAAAGCTGCTCCTGTCATTGCAATAGTAGTTCTATGAACTATTTCAAAAGAAAGTAAAACGTAGACTGCCAAAAGACCTAGCGAGGTAAGTTTTAAAGGTAGTGCAATCTCAATTCCAACTAAATCTGGAATAACTAGAAAAAGTATTGCTACAATGGCTAGAACAAAAAGCCCTACCAGCCTCTTGTTTTTTGCTAAAAATACTGTCTGGGATTTCATATTTTTTTTGTGTTTAGATTAGTTTTTCTAAAAAGGGCAATATGGTCAGTTGTATTTTTAACTGACTGAAAAAAGCGCATTAGAGTGGGAAATTCCGTATGAAATTCCAATAATGATTGATATTATAATGGAGCCATTGTGTCTATTAGCCTTGCATTTGTTATCTGTCCATCTTTTTCATTAATCAAAAGGTCAACCGTGTATTGTAGACCACCAAGTAAGAAAGTAACTTGAGTGTCCCAGGCTTCTCTATTCTGTTCAGTTGGAAATGGAAGAAGAGTTCTAATCTTAAAATCTTCAATATTGCTCCCATAAAGTGCCTCTGTCGCTTTTTTTGCAGCTGATTCTACTTCTTTTTCCGTGCGGACGGGATTCATAAATCAAAATGTATTTGCAAAATATATAAGCATTATTATTTTAATTGAGCAATTGCAACTAAAATAGATTGTACAGTCGTGACAATGATAGCTTTTTTGCGGCCTCGGTGGTCGCTATGTTTCCATCTACTTTAACAATATAAGTTTCGGGATCGATTTCTATTTTAGGTATCAGATTATTGAATACCATATTTTTCTTGGAAATATTGCGACAGTTTTTCACTGGCAAAAGTTTTTTCTTTAGACCTAATTTCTTTTGAAGGCCATTTCTTATTGCGATCTTTGAAGTAAATGTTACTGATGTAGAATATTTGGCTTTACCCATGGCTCCAAACATTGGTCGATAATATACAGGTTCTGGAGTTGGAATCGAAGCGTTTGGATCTCCCATGAGAGAATATGCGATAAACCCTCCTTTAATAATGAGTTTGGGTTTTATGCCAAAAAATTGTGGTGTCCAAACAACAATATCAGCTATTTTCTCTGGTTGAATGGAACCTACATACTCTGAAATTCCGTGTGTTATTGCAGGATTAACCGTAAGTTTTGCTAGATATCTCTTGACGCGTAGGTTATCATTATTGCCTTTCTCTTTTTTTAATCTACCTGACATCTTTTTCATTTTATCTGCAGTCTGCCAGGCTCTTGTTGTTACTTCACCGACTCTCCCCATAGCTTGACTATCAGATGAATACATGCTAAGAGCTCCCAAATCGTGTAGTACATCTTCTGCGGCTATAGTTTCAGCTCTTATTCTTGATTCAGCAAATGCGACATCTTCTGCTATTGACGGATTCAGGTGATGACAGACCATCATCATATCAAGATGTTCTTCAAGAGTGTTTACAGTAAATGGTCTTGTTGGATTCGTTGATGAAGGCAGTATATTGAGTTCGCCGGCAATTTTTAGTATATCTGGTGCATGTCCCCCACCGGCCCCCTCCGTATGATATGTATGAATCGTTCTGCCTGAGATTGCCTTTATTGTATCATCAACATATCCACATTCATTCAGGGTGTCGGTATGGATTGCCACCTGGGTATCCGTTTTATCTGCAACCTTTAATGCTGCATTAATGGTAGCCGGAGTTGAGCCCCAATCTTCATGAAGCTTCAGACCACAAGCCCCCTCATTAATTTGCTCTAATAGGGGGCCTTCTAATGAGTCATTTCCTTTTCCCAGTAATCCAAAATTCAACGGAAATTCATCTAGGGATTCTAACATTCTATGAATATTCCATGGTCCTGGGGTACAAGTCGTGGCTTTGGTACCTTCAGTAGGACCAGTTCCCCCACCTATCATTGTGGTAGTACCGCTGCATATTGCTTCTTCGATTTGCTGAGGTGAAATAAAATGTATGTGAGTATCAATCGTTCCGGGAGTACAGATAGTGTGTTCGCCTGAAATAACTTCTGTATTTGAAGAGACAATCATGTTATCGGAAACTCCATCCATAGCATTGGGATTTCCAGCCTTGCCTATACCCACAATCAGTCCATTTTTGATACCGATATCAGTCTTGATAATACCAACAAATGGATCCATTAGTATTGTGTTTGTAATCACGAGATCTAGGGAGTATTTGCTTTCTATTCCACTTGCCTGTCCCATTCCATCTCGAATACTCTTTCCTCCTCCAAAAACAAGTTCGTCTCCGTATGTTATCAGATCTTTTTCGATCTCTATTATAAGATCTGTATCTCCTAGTCTGATTCTGTCCCCCTTCGTCGGTCCGTATAGCTCCACATATTGTTTCCTAGGGATTTTTAGAACCATGACTATTTTGCTTCCACGAAACCCTTTTTCTTTAACTTCAAAAGAGATATTTCTTTTTGTTTATTTGTTAGTTTACCATTAACAAGACTGTTAAAACCAAAAACAATTTTTTTCCCCCCAAATTCTGTTAACTCTACAATTCGTGAATCGCCCGGTTCAAACCGTAGTGATGTTCCCGATGGAATATTTAGATGAAACCCGAATGTTTTACTCCTCTGAAACATTAAGGCCTTGTTTGTCTCGAAAAAATGTGTATGAGAGCCTACCTGAATCGGTCTATCTCCTGTGTTTGATACATTAACTTTTATTGTTTTTTTTCCTACATTAGCCAGTATTGGATTCTTAGACAAAAAGTATTCACCAGGGATCATGGGTTACCGTCTCCATCATTCAAACAATAGGATCATGAACGGTCACTAGTTTGGTACCATCATCAAAGGTTGCTTCTACTTGGACACTTTGTACTAGTTCCGGTACTCCGGGTAATACATCATCCTTTTGTAAAACATGTCTTCCGGATTTCATAAGTTCGGAGACCGACCTGCCATCTCGTGCACCTTCAAGAATGTGATCTGCTATTAGTGCTACCGATTCAGTATAATTGAGTTTTAAACCTCTTGTTTTTCTTTTTCGTGCGACCTCTGCACTCACAAAAATATATAATTTATCAATATCTCGTGGGGATAGAAACATCCTAAGTTCAAAATTTATTATAAAGTCATATATTTATAATTGATCTCAATTTATCAATGCAAGATTAATTTTCCATGGAACGTAAAAATACTCAGTTGTTTGGGAATGGAGTTAAGAGAACGTATGGTACTGAAGCCAGGAATTACAATTTATTAGCAGCAAGATTGATTGCTGATCTTGTTAAAGGTTTTCTGGGTCCTCGAGGACGCGAAAAAATGTTTATTGATATTCTTGGTGAAATGACCGTTACTAAGGATGGTGCGACTTTTCTAAGAAAGATTGACGTTGAACATCCAGCTGCTAAGGTGATAATTGAGGCGTCCAATGCAGTAGATAACTCTGTTGGAGATGGTACTACCTCAGTTGTTGTGTTTGCAGGAGCGCTAGTTGAAAAAGCACAAGATTTATTAGAAATGGGCATTTCGCCAGCAATAATTTCAGATGGTTATCATAATGCATTGCAGATGGCAATTGAAAGTATTAGTAAAGTTGCTATCGAATCAAAAAATTATGATAGAAAAATAATGAAGTACCTTGTTGACACCTGTTTGAGATCAAAAGCAATTTCTCATTTTACAGAGGAAATGATTCCTGGTCTTGTTGTTGAGGGAATATGTACGATTGCTAATTTTTCACAAAGCTATCTTGATATAGATGATATTAAAATCGAAGAAAAAATAGGAAATAGTTCTGAAACTGAGCTTGTTTATGGAACCGTAATTGACAAAACAATAGATGAATCATCGATGCCTCGAATTATTGAAAACGCAAAGATTTTACTTGTTGAAAGCGACATTCAGGATGAACGCACTAAAACTGATGCGGAAATTAGAATTTCAGATCCTAGCGAGGTCACACTCTTCCTTAAAAACAAGACTCGTAACTTGCTTCAAAAGATTCAGTGTGTAAACGAATCTGGTGCTAATGTTATTTTTTCGCGTGGAGGCATTGATCCTCTCGCACTGAATCATTTTGCCAAGAACGGGATGTTAACTGTAAGAAGAGTTAAAGAAAATGATTTATTATGGCTGGCGAAGGCTACAGGAGCAATAGTTGTCAGAGATCTTGATATGATAAGCGCCAATGATATTGGTCATGCTGAAAAGGTGTACGAAAAAATGGTGGGTGATGACAAAATGGTTTTCGTTGATGGGTGCAGAAATCCAAAGTCAATTACATTTCTTTTACGAGCAAGTTCGAAGAAGATCCTTGATGAATTTCATCGAACAATCCTTGATTCTATTTATATTTTGAGAAATTTTATTATGGAACCAAAGATTGTCCCTGGTGGTGGTGCGGTCGAAGCATTCATTGCTCTGTTAATCAAGGAAAGATCGAATCTATTTTCTGGTAAGGAACAAATTGTAATCCAAAAATTTGCAGAAGCCCTTGAAGAGATTCCACTGACAATCGCCAGAAATGCCGGAATGAATACTATAGATATTGGAACGCGTCTGAGGCAAAAAATCTATTCTCAATCTCTGCTAAAGGATAAGAGAACATGGAAAAGGGATTATCCATACAACAACAGTCATAATTGGTTTGGGATCAATGCAATTGAAAGAAGAATAGGTAATATGATGGAATTGCATGTCTTGGAGCCGCTAATGGTAAAGGAACAGATTCTTATTACTGCGACAGAAGTGATTATTCTGCTTATGAGAGTAGATGATGTGCTTATGAAAAAACCTGTTGATACCCATGGACATACTCATATCCATATGGACGGTACTACACATTCGCATAAGGGAGGAAATAAACCCCATGATCATTTTGATAGATTAGGAAAACAACAGAGACCTATGCATCACTATTACTAGTCTAAATACAAATAAGTTTTGTGTAGATTATAACTTTTCTTTAGGGCATCGTTTGAAAAAAGATCGTTTTACATTTAGTATCACTTTTTACCATAAAAATTTGGATTGGCGTTACTGATTGATCAGTCAGAGTTTAAAATTATATTCTCTTTCCATTAAGGAGCAAGAATATAACTTGTAGTCGAAATAGGTTCCTTTATTGTGATGCTTACTCTTTGTGTACTTGTAAGTTTTATGTTGAAATTAATCTTTCTTAGGCTTTCTGGTACCCCAATCATGACCTGGTCCGGTGTTAAGAGCCTCGAAGCATTTGTTATTATTTCATTTCTTTTCTTATGCAAACGCAGTTGATTGATGATATAATTAAGATAAATGTATAATGTCTCGTTGATGTTTATCCTCATTTTTCTTGATAATTTATTCTTTATAGCCTTGATCGAATTCGACAGGATAATGTAGTCTGTCTTATTGTAAAACTGATAAATTCTTGTGAAAGAGGCTGTATCAGGCTCTCCCTGCACGGTAACTGTGACGTCTATCAGAATAGTCTAACCAATCCATCAATTATTGTTCGGCATCTTTTCCATAACTTAGCGGCGGCCTCTTTGGAATTGTGGCTTTCGATCCTTTACCAAAGTCATAGGTATTACCCAGCCCCCTATAGAAATTCGGTCTCACTGGGTCTCCTTCAGTCAAGCCCTTTTTGGTTAGTGATAATCCTGCCAACAATTCTACAATTAGTCTGTTTGCTAAACCCGAGGTAATACCGCCATTATATGAATTACCATCACTTACGTCATAATTGGGAGCTACTTCAACCAAATCAAATGCAAATCTATCTGGATCAAATGACGTAGATAGAAGCCGCATCAGTCGCATACCCTCCCTTGATGTCAACCCATTTGGTTCAGGTTCTCCTGTACCAGGAGCATATGCAGGATCGAAAGTATCGATGTCCCAGCTTATGTATACTGCATCAACATTGTCATTTGCTCTGTCCGCAGCCTCTTTTGCTATCTTGTCAATACCCAGCTCTTCGACATCTAGCATTGTGAACCACTGGAAATCCTGGTCAGCCATCCATTTATACAAGTCTGGTCCGGGCCAATACCCACGTGGTCCTATCAGAGTATAGTTCTTTCCTTTAAGACAGCCAAGCTCCATTATCCTTCTAATATGTGCGCCATGATCATACTTGAATCCACACAATCCCTGTGGAGCACAATCGGCATGGGTATCAATATGGATCATTCCAATATTCTTATACTTCTTGCAGAACGCACGGACATTTGCAAAAGTTATTGAATGATCTCCTCCCAGCATAATTGGAATGCCGTCTAAATCTAGAACCTCTTTGACTTTATCTGTCATCCTCCTGTGAGATTCAACGACATCGCCAGGAGACACCACTACGTCGCCATAATCAACAGTTCTAAAAACTCCAAATGGATCAACTCCTGTTTCTATATTGAAATGTTCATACGGTGGTGATGGCACAGTGGAAGCGGCCCTAATTGCTCGTGGACCATATCTTGCTCCAGGACGAATAGTAGTACCAAAGTCAAAAGGTTCTCCAATTACGGCTACATCGGGTTTGACGCTTTTTAGCTCTTCGTGACTTCTTATCCAAGGTAGTTTCAAGAATGTTGGTATTCCAACAAAAATTGGTTCATCGTTACCTTTGTAAGAATTACCATAAAATTCCATACCCATATTTTGTCTATTTTTTTGATCGTGGTATATTTTTTAAATATTGCTGAACAACCAGAACTGAATTCAACGGGCAAATCAAGGTAATCCATTAGATTTATGATTTTCTAGAAATAATATTGGAAGTCTTTTAATAGTGGTAAATTTGGTGCTTAATTTTTCCTAACTCTATTAAATCCTTATATATAAAGTAACACAACATGTGAAGGATGGTATCACTTGACTGGTATGGAGTCGGTGTTATTGCATTTTTGGCTGCATCTTTGGTTGTTGGGACATTAACCTCAAGGCTAGTAAAGAAGAGCAGCAGAAGGTTTATGATTGCGGGCAAGAGTCTTCCGCTTTTTTTTGTAGGTACAATGCTAGCTGCTCAGGCAATAGATGGAAATTCCTCTCTTGGTAATGTTTCTCTGGTCTACCAATTTGGTTTTTGGTCTGGGGCTGTTATTCCTATAGGACTTGGTGTATGTTTGATCCTTACAGGGGCATTTTACGCCAAAAGATTGAACAAGATGTCAATGCTTACTCTTCCAGACTTTTACTATAGAAGGTTCGGGGCAGGACCAGAAGGTATCTCGGGTATCATTATGATGATTAGCTTTATAGTTCTGGTGGCCGGTAACTTTGCTGCTAGTGGATATATCCTTTCTGTTGTATTACATATTGATTTCTTCTGGGCAATGCTCATTGCAGCGCTGGTTGTACTAGTTTACACTTTTGCTGGTGGCCTCTTTTCGTCGGCATATACAGATATATTCCAAATTTATCTAGCAATAGGTGCATTTTGGGCCGCTTTCATATTTTTCGCTGGGGGATTCTCAGGAGTCGACTTTGGTACCATTCTAGGTAATGCACCACCTTCTTACCTTGACCTTTCAGGATTAACTGATATGGGAAATGGAGCGCTCGTTAACTGGGCAGGAATTTTAGCGTTAGCTCTGGGAGATATAGTTGCACTTGATTTTATGGAAAGAGTTTTTGCAGCCAAAGATGGCAAGACAGCGCGAAGGGGGGCATTCATGGGCGGAGGATTAACCCTATTTACAGTAATCCCCACAAGCATGATGGGAATAGTTGCCTTATACTTCCTTCCGAATTTAACTGATCCGTTTACAGCATATCCTGACTTGGCCATAAATCATGTACCGTTCGCAATAGGAGTTGCCCTATTAATGGGAGTGTTGGGGGCATCTATGTCAACAGCTAATGGGGGACTACTTGCAATATCAAGCGTCATGTCAAGAAACATTATACAACGAGATATATTGAAAAAATGGTTCAAGAAACCAGGTATGGACGATAGAAAGCTATTGAGAACTACAAGAATATTTACTATTCCAATGATGGCTGCCGCATTTATTCTGGGTTATCTGTTGCCTCAACCTGGTGTTTATCTCATATTAGCCTTTGATATTGTGTTTGCGGGTGCATGGGCTCCTCTCACTTTGGGATTGTTTTGGAGGAAATCAAATTGGCCCGCTGCCGTTACATCTTTGATCTTGGGTTCTTCCCTCAGATTAGTACTATTTTTCATTACCCCTCCAGAGCTTGCTGGTCTTGATACAATGATACCGCCAGTCGTATCGTTTGTTGCATTTATAATAGTAGCTCTTGCAACACAGAAGAAGGTTTCTGGAATAGAAAGACATGGTGTTATAGAATATGTTCCACCAGAACAAGATGTAATATTGGGTGAAGATCTTAGAGGCTATACAAGTCCAAGTGGATTGAAATTTTCTTGACAGAAAACGCTCGTGACCGTAGTATGTATTTGCTGGTACCAGTACATTATTTTCTAAGGCTAAATCTCAGTAGTAAATTGTAAATGTAAGTGTAATATTGCAAGGATCGTGTAACCTAATGTTGCAATCTTACAACAAACAGATTAAAAATATTGAAGATGTCAAAGAGCAAATTGCGAAAATAATTTTAAATGAACGTAGACAAATTGAATCAAATTTAAAGACTTCTGTGACGGAGGTCCAAAATCTCCTTTCTGAAATTTCTGAATTCAACGATAATTGGATCAAGCTTCCCACTATCTATAGAATCGCATGGACAAGTGCCCCGTATGATGATACCTTTAAAAATATCACTTTTAAAGAGAATATCGAATTACCTGATGTGAATCATGATCTAGAACTTATCATCAAACTGTTAAATCACATGAGAGAGAAAAAAAATCTAAAGGTCTCTAAAATGCCTTTATTTATTCATCCAGATGAAATTTCATTGGCGCACAAAGAGGGTAGATTTCCATATGGAGGGACAAAGATTAATTCTCAAATTGCGGTAGTATTTCAGAAAGGAAAAATAAAATATGTTGGAATAGTAATTGATAGAAATTACGTTCTGCTCCAGAGTAGACTAATAGACTTATTCAGATAATCCACTAATTACATTACTTATGAGAATAGTTTGCACACTATTTTAACAGGTTTTTTATCTAACAATGCAGGGCTACTTTAGTGTGAAATCTTAATTGAAAACATGTCTTGGAAGACCATGGTCCGTATCATAAAGACAAGACTAAAATTCAAAGATGTACTAACTTAGAATCACCATTGCCTTCAACATCTGTTTCAAAAAAATTATCACATGAATTGTCAAATTTGGACATTGATGAGGGAGTACGAATAGAATCAACTAAGAATGGGAAGAACATGTATATAAATAAGAGAACATCAGGATTTTTTGTTCTTGAAATATGTTCGGATTTAAATAATACGTCAGAAATTAGATTTTATAGAGATATAAAACATATTCATAAACTAATTAACGATATTTTTGGAAGAGAATATTCTGCTACGATTTATTGAATCTAAATCATAGATATATTTTCAATTAAATGTATTGGCTTGTTTACATAAATATCAGAGGTGTTTGATAATATTTAAGAGACCTGCTACTAGTGCACTTGTCAATTTTGAAATGTCTTCCCGGTGCAAAATTAAAGTCAAAACTTTATCTAGATATTTGTACTTCTATTGTTGAAACATTTCGCTCTTTACCGTCTTCCG
>DATADQ010000209.1:0-2905 GCA_036258455.1 Nitrososphaeraceae archaeon
AAATGACCCTTATCCAATGAGTCCAAAAATGATTGGAGTTGTCGTGGAGGATGGCGCAATAATTGGAGGAAGAGCTGTATTTAAGGCTGGGGTATCTGTTGGAAAAAACAGCGTGGTAGCAATGGGAGCCGTTGTAACAAAGGATGTACCTCCAGATGTTGTTGTAATGGGCCATCCGGCAACCGTAAATTATTCAAGAGACGAATATGATGTTAAGAAGAAAAATTGGAATTCCTAATATGTAGCATTACAAGAATAAAAAATAATGATTTTTAGCTGATATCATTCAATATTCATAACTTCTATCCAACAATCATTGCAAAAATCTTCATCATTTACTATTTTTCGTTGAAGATTTATATTTTTTTCGTCATATAGTTTGAGACACATTACACAAATAGACATCATTATAATATACGTAGTTTTGGCATATTAACATTATGTAAAAAATTTATGATACTTGTTTAATTTTACATGTAGTTTTATTTGATCAAATTTTGTCCAATTATGTCGCTTTATTAATTTATATTTATAAAAAAATTAGTAATCAACACCAAATGGTACCTGATCTGCCGCAATGGGGAATTGATCCTGTTCCTCCAAAACATAGAATCCTCAGAGGTTTTGACTATTTCATTTTGTGGTCTAGTCTTGGAGTTGGTTTATTAGTTTTTTCTGCAGGATCTTTTTTGTCCGAGGCTCCTTTTTATTATGCAGTACTTGCAATAATAATTGGCTCAATTACTGGTTCCATACTCTTGTCACTAGCAGGAAAAATAGGGAGCGATCATGCTATACCATCTCTTATTGGAATAAGACCGGCTTTTGGATTGTATGGTTCATATCTTGCCGCTATACTAAATATAATACAACTTATTGGCTGGACTACATTTGAGATTTTAATACTTTCAAAGGCTGCTCAACAATTAACAAATATACACGTTACTTTTGTATGGAATATTATATTTGGAATTATTATTACCCTGTTTGGGATATTTGGGCCTTTATTTTTAGTGAAACAATGGTTATCAAAGTTTGCAATATGGATTGTTTACGCCTCTTCAATAATAATTTTAGTTACTCTCTTATCTCAAAATCTTCCAAATGCCGTAGCTGCCGCTGGGAAAGATATGTCATTCTTCGTTGCACTTGACCTTGTAATTGCCCTGCCCATCTCTTGGATGCCCCTTGTCTCAGATTACAACAGATTTGCAAAGACAAGTAAGGGTGCCTTTGTAGGTACCTTAGTTGGATTTTCAATAACAAATATCATTTTTTATCTCGGAGGATTATTATTGGGAATTGGAGATGTTTCATCAATCATTATTTCAATTCAGGCAATTTTATTCGGATTTATTCTGTTGGTTATGATTGTCGATGAGGTGGACAATGCATTTGCAGATATATATTCTGCAGCAATTTCTTCACAAAGTATCTTTCATAATCTAAATCAACGACATCTAATTATTGGATTTTCTATTCTAAGTACTATTTTAGCTACTTTTATATCAATTGAAGGATATGAACAATTTTTGCTGTTAATAGGGGCGCTATTTATTCCGCTATTTGGAGTCTTGTTGACCGACTATTTCGTAGTTAAGCGTGGTAGATATCAGAATGATATGATGTATGGTAATGGTAACAAACTGATCAAGATAGGATATCCTGCTATGATTGCGTGGTCTATCGGAGCGGTGTTATATTTTCTACTTTCTCAGCTTTCGCCGATATATGTATCACAGATGCCAATGGTAGGTTCCACAATTCCAAGTCTGACAGTCTCCTCGCTACTGTACCTGCTAATTACTAAACTTCTTAAGTTTAAGGTTGCCAAAAACGCAATATAATATTTCATTTAGGTATTTTACGTCTTACATATACATTCCTTAAATCTAACTTTCTATAATAGTAGTTAGTTGTCTCCATGTATTGTCCACAAAAATTTTTTTGATCAAAATTGTCATGATTGTAGGTTGGAATATGCTGAATTAAAAGGACTCAATCAGCCCAAGACTCAAGATGAGGAGAGAGCGCAAAAGATAATAAATAAATCAAGTAAAAAACCGTATAAAGATTTTTCTGAAGAGAGAGCAAAACAACTTTATGAAGAGTTATTGATACAATTTTTGAGAACAAAATCAATCAATGAAATTGAGGCTGCAACAAGAGCAAGGCAAATTATTAGAAAGCAGTGTGCAATTAGAGGAATTGAAGTTTGGAATTGGCTGAAAACAAAATAAAAGTATTAATGTGATGATACAAAACTCCTAGAGTAAGTGTAATTTCTTTATTTTGCATCAATGAATAATAATAATTGTTTACCAATGGATTAAATGATTAATGCCATAGCAAATATTTTATTTGTTTACTAGTTAATTTATCTTAATTTCAAATGGCATTAGAAACGATCATAGATGAATTAGCTGAAATAGCTCACCAAGGGGTCTTCTACATGCTGATGGGTTCATTTGGATTCTTGACTATTATCATTGTAAATGGAATAATCAGATCCAGCCGTAAAGGCAAAAGAAATATGAATAAATCATAATGATATGCTTATCGATGATATTAGACTTAACCAGAGAAGTAAGGAATGACACCAAAGTCTTTCCAGGTTCGCCATTACCCAAATTTATCACTTGGACTAAAATAGATGTGCATAATTACGATTCAGAGGTGATCTTTATGAGTACTCACACAGGCACTCATATGGATGCTCCATCTCATTTTGCAAACAATGTCTCATCCATCGACAAAATATCAATTAAAAGATTCATTTCTAACGCTATTCTAATAAAGATAAAGAAAGGATCAAATCAAGTAATTACCGCGGATGAAATAGAAGCAACAGATGTCAGGATAATGGATGGAGACACCATTGTATTTTCCACGTTGTGGGAGAATG
>DATADQ010000210.1:0-27727 GCA_036258455.1 Nitrososphaeraceae archaeon
CTGGGAATTGGGACCTGGGAGTTTTGGCGGTAACTAGATGCCCACTAACAACAGGATTGTTAGTATCGTAGATGACGAGCTTGATATTACCCAGCTGTATCAAGACGCCATATATGGCAAAATTGATGGAATCTCAGTTGTTTGTTTTAACAACCCCGTAACCGCCTTGGAGCATTTTATTGAAAATAAAAAAGATTATGCTCTAGTTATTTCTGACTTGAGAATGCCAAATCTGAATGGATTAGACCTGCTAGAAAAGGTCAAAATGCTCAATTCAAATGTTAGAACGATATTAGTTAGCGCTTACGAAGTTAAAGAAGATGAAGTATTTCAAAAGTATACGAAGGAGGGAATTATAGATTTATTCATCGAAAAACCTATTCCCATTGATTGGTTGCGTCAAAAGGTCAGGGAACAGGTTCAAGCATACAAACTAAAAATGAATGAATAAACCGACTGGATAATACCAAAATTAAACTTGTTACCAGACCTAGTAAACTACTACATGGTTAAGTAAGGTATTTCTCCTGTCCACTTAACTTCAACTCAACAGGATAAGGTTATGTCATTAAAGAGTGCACACACATTGTTGATCAATACTCTTAGGTCTGATGAAAAAGAGTCAAGTTTTACGCGCCCAGAATAGAACCCATTCTAGAGGAAACACCAAGGCTGCTCAAATATGGGGATGACTATAATGTTCCCATTCTTTCTTTAATCTACGGTCTAAAAATCACCCACAAGCAAGGCCCCAAGTGTTTCTACATTGTAGGTCCTTTCATATTTCTACAAAGTTTAAAAAGGATTTAAACCATCTAATACTCACTGTTGAAATGCTGTCTGATGATATTATGAACTATTATGCAATTTTAGGAGTGTCACAGTATGCAAAATATAGAGAAATTAAAGCCGCATATAGACGTCTAGCTTTGAAATATCATCCAGATAGAAATAGTTCACCTGTTTCTGAAAATAGTATTAAAATAATAAATGCTGCTTTTGAAGTTCTTTCAGATAAAGATAAAAGAAGACAATATGATGAGAACATAGTTAACAGTATTATATCACATAGGAAAAAGGAGGAGGCAAAATCACATACATCCTCTTCTCATGCTAGTAGCACTACTGCTTATTCTGATTCAGATTATTACAATAGTCATGATAACTACGACAATACATACCTAAGAAAAGGTAAACGAAATGGAGTGGATGTCAAATCAGAAGGTGGATCATCGGTAAGAAAAATCTTCAGTAAAACGAAAGGTCGTTACCATATAACTATTGAACCTAGCCTGTGTATGGCTTTTGGAAGCTGTGAAACACTTGCTCCAAATGTTTTCGAAGTAGACAAGAACAAAATACTCAATCCAAAAGCAACGGTAAAGTCAGAAACTGGTAATGATTTTGAATCAATACTTGATGCAGCTGAGACATGCCCAACTAAAGCAATCATAATAAGAGATAGATATACTGGCAGGCAGATTTATCCTTGAAGTTATAAGCAATATGGATGTAACGGTAATATTAATGATAAAAAATATTGGGTAGTGACTTAGAATAGCAAATACTCTTCAGTCTACTCTACTTATGTACTTCTAACAGTTTTTCTATTGTACCAAATATTGGTGTGTTCCCAAAGTGGTTTTGTACCTTGGTTGGATCTACCCATATACTTACGGCATTGTTATCCATCGCTTTTATGCTGAGTGGGACATCAGATACTGGTCCTTGTCTCATAGTTATAGTAGCAGTTCCATTAAATACTGTTGTCGAGTTATTTGGCATTGACATATTTGTAAGTGTAAAGTTATAGATCCTGTGGTCATGCATAGCAGATCCATTTGTCATTACCATATTAAATTTGGCATTCAATGTTGCATTTGGAAGACTGCCTGTTGCGGCTCCATCTTGTGTTTTATTATTCATTGATAGACTGCCTTTGTAAAGACCTGAAACTATCCATATAGGATTACCATTTTCATCATTTTGTAAACTTGCGATGGTTCCAAATGCATACGATCCTGGCTTCATCATCATTTTGTCATTGTGAGAATATCCTTGTTTTTGTTGTGAATATTGATTTGCCATGACGTTGTTTTGTATCGCTCCTGATATCAGTAAGGCTGCAGAGGCAATGAATAATACTGAGAGTAGTTTTGTTTGCATCATTGTAGTTAGTGACTGGTTAAACTTCATTTTAACGTTATCATGTCAAAACATAAACATAACAAGAAGAAGGAGCATTAAAGTCGATTTACGCTTGTAACACGATTACGTCATAAAGGACCCCTTACGCAGAGGAATTAAATCTTAAAAAAGACCAAACTAGTTATGATGATTCACTAGACGCTTTAAGGCTAGCATTAAGGGATATAATATCAAATAGGCTCTTTGTTGTATTTCAAAGTCTTATTTTATACCAAAATTCTGGGGAGTGTGCAAACAGATCGGCTTCCTTAACATCCACTGCTCGGTCATGGAAAATAATAAGTATCCATTCTATCATATAATTTCTATCTATGTTTCACATTCTTTCCTTAAACTTGAAAAAGGTACTGGATCTGGTTCTGGTTCTCGTTCTAGTAACAGCCGCCTACTTGATTCTGCGGATCGTAATGGATCATTAAAGCAGTTTTAATTTTATTCATTTATCTCATTAACTCTATGAATAGGAAGATACCCCAGAAACACCCAGTGCAACAATAAAGCCCTTCCAAAAATCCGTTAAAAAGTCACTTTTCATTTACTCATTCTTTGACGGAGTAAAAAAGAATACAGTGTTGATTCATTATAAATATTCTGGTTAAATTCGTAATAAATCTGTAAGGTCCAGTTCAAACGCGGCAACTGGCATCTTTATTTTAAAACTATCTATTAGTAAAGGTGAAATTTCTCCTATTTGTCCTATGGCTTTTTCGTTATAGACTATATCTGCACTTCTTCCTCTAATGAATGATGAATTTTCAAATGGACTTGTTTCAAATGTAACCTTAAAACAAATTTCCATAAGCGTTTGAAGTACTGCTTTTATCTCACTATAAGTCACTCCGTTAAAAGCACTAACACAACACAAATTCCACCTTTCAAAGTTACCTTTTTCGGGTACAAAAACCTGCCCTAATTCAAACAATTTTTGAGGATACTCTTCGTGTATATTTTTCGACAACGAAAGTAGTAAAGATGGTAAAAGGGATTTCCTTAATATATTATGTTCATTGCTTTTTGAGTTATTTACTGTAAAGAAATCAAAGTTATCAATTTTCATTCTATTGTAGTGAATATCTTTGTTACTTAAAATGAAGTTAATATTTTCTATCAACCCCATTCCAACCATGGCCTGACGAATCTTATCAAAAAAATAATTTTGCCTGCTCTTATTACCATAAAGTGTAAATTCTGGCAGAGAAGGTTCCATGTTATAAAGTCCGTATCCGATTGCTACTTCCTCTACAATATCGATGGCATTAAATATATCAATTCTATAGCTTGGAATCATACAATTAATTTTACTTGAATCATTGACGATAGCATCCAATCTACTTTTTTGTAGACAACTTACTATTTCCTCGTTTGACAATGACAGTCCCAGTATCTTATTGATGTATTCCGATTTAACGTTCTCTAAAATAGTATTTGCGTGCGGATCGTAAGAAAAACTTTTGGTACTATCATGTTTTATGGTCACATTTTCTAATTTAAATCCAATCTCAGCTAGTGTTGCAATTATATTTGCCAAAACTTTATCAACAGTTTTTTTGTCTACACCTGTGACTTCGACAAACAAATTATCTATTCCTTCTTTAATTCTAGTAAATTCGCTATTTATGACGGGAGGAAAAGATATCACAGTGTTTCTAGAGTCCTTTAAAATAGGATAAATTGATCCTTTTAGCAGCCCTCCAAATTTTTTGCCCGAATCGGTCTTTTTCAATATTTCAATGAATGTCAACTTAGAAGGATGGGCTAGAGGAATAAAACTCAGATTATCTGATGCTGTAGTGTAATTCAGTGGAAACTCAATACTGTCTAAATTATGAAATCCTATGGATGCCTTTGATCTTCTTCTTCCTATTCCGTCATGCAGATCTTCTTGCATAGATACAATTTGCTTTACTGTTTTGCTATTCAATTCATAACCTTTAGCCACAATGCCTACAATATATGGCCGTACGTTTGATACTGTTGTATCTACACTAATCATATTTTTCTTATTTTCAATTACCTGAAATTTTGGTATTCCTAGTTCTTTACCTAACAATCCGTTTAATGCTCTGGTGATCCCATAAAAAGTAGAAAAATCTGGTCGATTTGGACTATATTCTAATCTGATACATTTGTCATCTCTGTATTCTAGATCTAGTCCCGTAAATGGTAACATGCCTATAATGTAATCTAAATCGTAACCAGGGAATAATCTATTGATATCTTCTAGTGGAAATTCTACAACGGGCATATTGGTTGCGTCCTTAACCATGATAGTTTATTATCGTAGAGTTCACGTACATCGTTCAATCCATACCTAATCATAGCAATACGTTCTAGACCGCCGCCCCATGCAAGCACATTGTTCGGTATGCCTACAGATTGAGTTACCTCCGGTCGGAACAGGCCCATACCAAACAATTCGACCCACTTTTCCAGTTTATCTATATACACCATTGATTGCAATGAAGGTTCAGTATAAGGAAAATACGTTGGCCAAAACTTTACCTTCTCTAGCCCAAGTTTGGAATAAAATTGTTTTTGCAGACCCATCAAATCCCTTAAGTTTATTGTTTCACCTATTACAATTCCTTCAATTTGATAAAATTCCATTAAATGCTTGTACGACATTTTTTCATTCCTAAAAACTCGTCCTATTGAAAAAATCCTGCCATTATTCAACTTATTTTCTGAAAGATATTTTATAGTGACAGGAGTGGTATGAGTACGGAGGACTGTTTTCTTCGATTCTTCCAAATTCCAATCATAATTCCATTCTATTTTGTGAAAGTTCGATACTTTATTACTAATAATAGGATCAAGTTCTTCGTCTGTGAAATTTGAGAGATAGAATGTATCTTGCATATCCCTTGCCGGATGGTCTTGCGGAGTAAATAGTACATCAAAGTTCCAAAAACAAGATTGAATTGTTGATCCTTCTATTTCAGAAAATCCCATCGAAACAAAAATTTCTCTAATTTCATTAATAATATCGGTTAGAGGATGCATCCTTCCCATAATGTAAGAATGAACAGGCGAAGTGACATCTAATTCCGCAAATCTCACATCCTTCCATTTTCCAGTATTTAGCATTTCAGATGTAATTGTTCCTATTACATTTTCGTCGTCCTTCTTTATGGTTGATGCTATTTTTTTACCCTCACTTGTAAGGGAAATTAGGAAGGATTTTTCTATAGTTTCTTTGATATACCGAGGTCGTTTCTTTAAGAGATTAAAGCCTTGTAACTCTTTACCTGATAATTCTGAATGTTTGATTTTTTTTAATTTTGAGAGTTTTTCTAAAAAAGCTTCTTCAAGCGAAAACATTTTGGAGCTATTTGTTATCTTTAAACTATCTGCTTCTTTAATCAACCAACCGTTCCTAATAGCATTTTGTATTCCAATACTAAATTCAATATTTGACATATGGCATAGGTTGGCTAGGTCGCTAATCTTGGTGTCTTTTTGACCTGTTTTTTTTATTTCGTTAATTATTCTTCTTTCTGGTAATGTTAACTGATTTATAACATGTGTTTTGTCATCTGAAGGTACACTCTCTCGTGTTTTTGAAATCAGTTGTATTATTGATTCCTTTCTAATTGACACTATAACAATTCCTTTATACTTTAACCATTCAATTCCGCGCCTTACACTATCTAGTGAAAGGTTCGTAATGGTGGCCAATTTTTCAATATCGATTTTATCGTGTTTTACAAGTGTTAGAAGAATTTTTTTCTCTATTTTATGCAGATTTAACACCGTCATTTAAATATGGATCAGACATTGATAGAATACTTTTTAAACGTTTAAAGCTCTCGAATCATGTACATATAATAAAATGAGTAATTCATTTAAAGAAAATTATTCTGATGATTTTGAAGTAACTCCGTGGAAAGTGGAGGGATCAGTAGATTATGCTCGGTTAATAAAAAAATTTGGAACTCAGGAAATAACAGAGGAAATACTTGAAAAAATTGAATCTCTTACAGGTGAATTGCACCCATTACTCAAGCACAAATTCTTTTTTTCTCACAGAGATCTTGATTGGATTCTAAAAAAGTATGAAAACAATGAAAAGTTTTATTTGTATACTGGAAGAGGACCATCTGGGATGGTTCACCTTGGCCATCTCATGCCCTGGTTTCTAACCAAACATTTACAAGATAAATTTGATTCTAATCTCTTGTTCCAGATAACTGATGATGAAAAATTCTTGTTTGGAAACAAGACAATGGACGAAATCAAGAAAAATGTATATGAGAATATACTCGACATTATCGCAATAGGTTTCAAAAAGAGTAGAACAAAAATAATAGTAAATACTAAACACATAAAACATCTTTACTCGAACTCATTAGAAATAGCAAAAAGGATCACCTTTTCAACTGCAAAGAGTATCTTTGGCTTCACCAATTCGACCAATATTGGAATGATCGGTTTTCCCCCTCTACAGGCAGTACCATGTTTTCTCCCTTCTATAATTGAAGGAAAACCTACACCAGTGCTGATTCCTGCCGCAATTGATCAGGATCCGTATTGGAGATTGACGCGAGACATCGCAGAAAAAATTGGCTTTTACAAACCTGCGCAAATACATAGTAAATTTTTACCCAGTTTACAAACAACAGGAAAGATGTCATCATCAAATCCTGAAACTGCCCTATTCACTACTGATGAACCAGGAATAATAGAAGAAAAAATAATCAATGCAATCACGGGTGGACAGCCAACAACTTCGCTTCAGAGAAAATTGGGTGGAAATCCCGGAATATGTTCTGTTTTTTCATATCTCAAGTATTTGTTTGATACTCCTAGGGAATCCAATGAAAGGGAACTAAAATGTAGAAGCGGCAATCTACTTTGCGGTGAGTGTAAACATGATCTATCGAGTCACTCAACTACATTTATTTCGGAGTTTCAGGAACGGAGAGAAAAAGCCAAAGAGTTGGTTTCTGATTTTATGTATAGTGAGGATAGTTGAGTATTTGGATAAAGTCACGAAATTTGAGTGTCTTGACTCTTACGAAACCGAAAAACTAGGTAGCATGTTGTTACCAGATAGAGATAGTGTACATTTTGTTGTTGAAGTGATAAAAATTGTGGATAATGAGATTGTTTTAATGTTAAAGGATAAATCATGTCATGCTGTCCTAATGAAAGATGACATAAATGCAGTAAAATTGAGGGAATTTGTAAGAGAGTTAATATTTGGTCCTCTGATTGTTATTAAGACATTTGGTCAAGAAAATATACTGAATGTTGTACACAAAACTTATTAGAGTATTAATTAATGCAAATAAGTTTAGTTTGATTTTATAAAATATAGTAAGAATGTGAAATAGTCAATCCTTATTTAGGAAATGATTGTAAGTATACTCTAATACTATTTATTCGAAAGTTAATTTATTGCCGTTTATGTCTATTTCACCCTCTCGTATTCTTGTTGACGATATCACTTTGCCTTCTCGATCCTCAACTAGGGGAACAACAATTATTTCTAATTGCGGCATGCCTTTTGATCTTCTTAATTTATTAATCCTAATACAATTTTCTTTGGTTCTCTCAGTAGTAACGATGGCCTGTACATCTCTGGTCAATACCGTGGGACCATAAAAGTCATTTAACTTATAAATGGAGTAGTTGGATTTATTGAACTCTTGCTCAATGAATTTTTTCAAATTCTTTAGTCGAAATGAATACTCATTAGTTATCTTTTTCTTTTTAAGTGTTGCATAATTGTCACTACTTACACCAATTATTACTTGCTTTCCTACTTCGAATGCCTTTAATAGAAGCTTATAGTGCCCTCTATGCAATATGTCAAATGTCCCGCCGGTAGCTACAGTATCAAACATTAAACTTCAATTCTAAGTTAGTATCGGTATTGTCCTACTAGTTCTTTTGAAATATTTTTACGCATTGAGGAGGACAAACATTTTCACATGCCATACAGAAAATGCAATCTTTTTCTCTAATCATGAATGGTTTTTTCTCTGAGGCAGGATGCCCTGACGTATCCAGCCACTCATATACATTTACGGGACAAGCTTCAATACAGGCACCATCAGCAACGCAAATATCAAAATCTACCGTAACCTCTGTTCCCCAAATTCCAAGCTGACCTGGGGGATCAATTGGACCCCATACCTTTATTCCTTGATACGTCCCTGTTACCTGGCGTTTTGATTTGAATTCAGGGTCAATTGGACCTTCTAACTTTGAATAGTTTGTACCGCTACCGGTTAGAGAAATAGTAGTTTGTCCGCCCGGAGCTGGTGCAGCTGCCGCTTGTTCAGTCGATGGAGGATTTAATGCAGTTTGAGATTGAGAAGGTGTTGTCGAAACGGCAGGTTGAGCAGATGGTACTGATTTTTGTGGAACCTGTGGAATCGGGGTCGCTATATTCTGCCTTTTAACGGAACAAAGTTGATTGTGAATATCCTTCATACTATCTAGCGTTACCTGGTTGCTATGAATTAACAGTGTGCCACAAGACTCGCATATGTACTCCATTATCTCAGACAATATATTCCATAATCATGAGTCCCTTATCAAGTTTATGAACTCATTTAACAATCGGCAATACTTTGGCATAATTTATCCTGAAAGGTGTTGGACAAAATTTGCGCAGTGATTTTGAAAATTTTATTCCAAAATAAAAAATACCCTTTCATTTTTCAGATTTTATTAATTGTCAGGATTAGGACTTAATTATTGGAAAGAAGTCATTGGCGCATTAAGAAACATAATCCCGGTTTACGATAAAGTTAACAAGTGCATCTCTTTAGGTCAAGATGATAAATATCGTGAATGTGGTTTGGACGGTGAAATTCGTCCTGGTGATTTGATTTTAGACGCAGGTTCAGGATTTGGAAATATGTCATCAAAAGCACTAGAGATTCTAAAAGGAGATGCCAGGACAATCCTGCATGATCCTATACGTGAAATGCTGGATAATGCGCAGAATCAAAGAAATCAGAGGCTTAACCTTTCATGCGGAGTCTTTGAATATATGCCATTCAGGGAGTCATCAGTAGACGCTGTCTTGTGTGGGTACTCGCTGCGTGATGCGTTCTCGCTAATTGAAGCCATCTCTGAAATACATAGAGTTCTCAAAAATGATGGAAAATTCATTATTGTCGATATAGGAAAGCCAGATAATGCAATTTTTAGGAGCATTGTCACATTTTACCTGAAATATGTCTTGGGAATAATAGCATATTCCGTTTCTGGTAGGAGCGGTTTGAGATTTAGGACCTTGTATGGAACTTTTATACGATGGCCAAAGAATGATGTTCTGAATGATCTCTTACTCAAAAAATTTTCCAAAGTTAAATTTACAAAAAAACTATTTGGAGGCGCAATAATTGTTGTTGCATACAAATGATATTTCGTAATTAATGAAATGCTAAAATTAGTTTACTTGAGAAAAAGTAAATCTTAGCTATTCAAAAACCAGATAATTGTCTACTCTGCTATTTATAGAGTTTTCATTTTTATCAAAGTCATATTGAATTATCGAAGCACCGCTGACATTATTGCGATGGTATTATTTACGGCCATCAACGGTGAGAGGAAATCATCCATTATGTCTAGGGCACATTTGAATTATAGACAAATAAAGAAATACATAAAAATTTTAGTCCTAAACGGTCTGGTTGTTGAGAGAAGTAATTTATCTGAAGGCTCAACCACGTACCATACAACAGACAAGGGAAAAAATTACTTGGAAATATACGAGGAATCAAAAGCATATAATTTGACATCAAATACATATGTATTTGGAAAACAACCAAATCAGGACCTTTTTCCAATTTAAAATGAACATATTTGACCATGAAATTGATTTAATCAATATTTTCTAGAATAATGCTCTTGATATCAACTCATAGTAACAATTTTTTCAAAGTTATCCTAATAAATTGGTATAAAACTAGACAAGTTACTGTATTCTAGGTATGTTATATAAAATATGTCAGTATTAATGGTTAATTCAACATTTACTTTGTTCTAATGAATATTCTGATAAAATTACTGGAAAAAGTAAAAATCCATTTACTATAAGAGTTATTGACGAGGTTTTTATTCTATATATTTTTATATCTAATGTGGAATCATTCAGTAAATTAGATGTAATATCTGTTATCTTAAAGAGCGCGCAAAAAAGCTGTGACTATGAGGAATTATACACTAAACTCCAAGCCCATATTACATTATCAGAACTGATTAAATTTATTTTCGAATTGAAAAAATATAATCTTTTAAAATCCTTGAGCAATGAATCTAGCTGTATCATTACTACAAAAGGAATGCAATATTTACAGATACATGAGGAGTTAACCAATCAGATTCAATCAGAAATTAGCAGGAATTCAGGCATTTTTAATGGTTATATCCCATTTTTCAAGTTGGCAAATTTGTTTAAAAAATCGAAACTAATTTGAAAAGTATTTGACGGCATTAAACCGCCGTCTTAATAGCTGTTTGAGTAAAGTTAATTAAAAACAAAGAAAACCCTTTCTCATTAATATGGTTGACAAAGAAAAGATCCGAAATATTGTTGAATCTTCGAAGGGTAATCCAAAAGTTATAACTGAAGAATCATCAAAAGAAATTCTAAGCGAATATGGAATTAAAGTTCCACAATATGCACTTGTGACGAGTGCTGATGAAGCAGTGCAAAAATCAAATGAGATTGGATTCCCACTGGTTGCAAAAATAGTCTCGGCAGATATTTTACATAAGACAGACGTCGGTGGTGTTAAAGTGGGATTAAATTCTGGGGACGAAGTTAAAAGAGCATTTGATGATATGTATTATAGACTTAAGGAAAAATTTGATGTTAAGGGAGTCTTATTGGAAAAGATGGTTCCAAAGGGTGTGGAATTAATTATTGGACTCCAAAACGATTCGCAGTTTGGACCTTCCATAATGGTTGGTTTGGGTGGTATTTACACAGAGTTATTTAAGGATGTTTCATTCAGAGTTCTTCCAATTACAAGAAATGATGCCTTAAAAATGTTGGAATCTCTAAAAGGTAAGGATATTCTCAAAGGATTTAGAGGTTCAAAACCAGTTAACATGGATATGCTGAGTGAAGCGATTGTAAATATTGGGACTCTAGGAGTAGACTTGGCTGGAAAATATGAGAGTATTGATTTTAATCCCATCGTGGTATATCCAGATGGTTATTTTGTTGTAGATGCGAAGATTATACTTAAGGAAAAATCTTCAGATGATGCTATTTCAAAAGCTAATCCAGATTCTAGTCATATGGATTTATTCTTTAATGCTAAATCTGTAGCATTGATAGGAGCATCACCAGAACTAGGCAAGATAGGAAATTCTGTTATGGAAAGCCTTGCAAAACATGATTACAAGGGAAAGATTTATCCAGTAAACGCAAAAGGATATTCCGAAATAATGGGTGTAAGAGCATACAAGAGCCTCTTGGACATAAAAGACCCGATAGATGTTGTAATAGTAACTGTTGATCTTAAATTTGTTCCAGATCTTCTTACAGAATGTGGAAAAAAGAATATCCATAATATGGTAATAATTTCTGGTGGTGGTAAGGAATTAGGGGGAGAACGTGCAGCTATTGAGAAACGGATTCAGGATCTTTCTCGCGAATTAAATATTAGAATAATTGGCCCAAATTGTATTGGTATTTTTAATGGAGAAAACAGATTGGATTGTGCATTTCAGGGACATCTACGAATGTTAAGACCAAAACAGGGCAATGTTGCCTTTCTTTCCCAAAGTGGGACTGTTGGTATTGCATTTATGGAAACATCTGATGCCTTTGGTCTAAGTAAGATGATATCTTATGGTAACAGATCGGATGTTGATGAAGCTGACATGATACACTATCTAGCTCAAGATCCTAATACAAACGTAATCGGTTTGTATGTTGAAGGGTTAGGAGATGGTCGCAAATTTATGAACGCTGCTAAAGATGTAATAAAACAGTATCAAAAACCAATTGTAGTTTTCAAAAATGGGCGATCAACTAAGGGTGCCAAGCAAGCGGCATCTCACACAGGTTCACTAGGTGGATCGTTTGCGGTAATAAGTGGTGCTTTTGAACAAACAGGAATCATATCGTTGGATAGTTACGAAGAACTAACTTCTGCTCTCAAAGCATTAACATGGCAACCCGTTCCAAAAGGAAACAAAATTGCCATGGTAACAAATGGAGCCGGACCGATTATAGCTGCAATAGATAATTTCGAAAGGCTGAATCTGGAACTCGCACAACTAAGTGATCAAACTATAAAATCATTTAAAGACCATTATCCTGCCACTTATGTAATTGGCAATCCATGTGATGTTACTGGTTCTGCGACCGCCGATGATTATCGATTTGCGATTCAATCATTTTTGGACGATCCCAATGTAGATATCATCATGCCCTGGTTTGTGTTCCAGGATGATCCACTAGAAGAAAAAATAGTTGATATACTTGCAGACTTTCAAAAACAAAATAAAAAACCGATACTAGTAGGTGCCATGGGTGGTCCGTTTACCGAGGAGATCTCTAAAAAAATTGAGGCATTCAATATACCTGTATACCATTCCGTAATTACCTGGATAACTGCAGCCGGAACTCTGGCAAAATGGCACAGGATTAAAGAAAGACTAAAATAATATATGCTGAAAAGACCTTTCCTTATTTTAGTTGTGCTCATTGTGTAATTTTCAAAAGGTTATTATAGTTTATTAGGGCAATGTACTGGTAATGGAAAGTACACATCAAACGCAATTGATTACAATTACTCCAAAAGCAGCTGAAAAAGTCATGGAGTTTATGAAACAAGAGAATAAGGATACTTTATATCTGAGAGTTTATGTCTCTGGTGGAGGTTGTTCAGGTCTCTCATACGGTATGGGTTTTGAAGAAAAGCCAGATGAAGATGACAGTGTTATTGATCAAAACGGCGTAAAGATGATTGTGGATAGTTACAGTCAAAAATACCTAAATGGGACTAATATTGATTACATTGAGAGTCTTATGGGATCTGGGTTCAAGATAAATAATCCAAACGTGACTAAATCGTGTTCATGTGGACACTCCTTTTCAACTGAATAAAGGGAATTTTTTAATCAAGTTTTTTGGATTTTTTTGTTATTCTAGAGTTATCAATTATAGCTAATTATTAGGGCCACAATCCCCTTATCTTTATAGCATCAACAACTCTATTTAGTGCAACAATCATACTTGCCATTCTCATGTCCGTATTGTGTTTCATATGGGTATCATAAACCCCTAAAAATGCCTTCGTGATATTTTTATCCAAACGATCATTAACTTCTGCTTCTGTCCAGTAATCTCTACGTAAATTTTGCAACCACTCAAAATATGAGACAGTTACTCCGCCTCCGTTTGCCAGGATATCAGGTATTACCAAAACTTTATTCTTAAATAATATCTTGTCAGCTTCAGGCGTAGTGGGTCCATTTGCAGCCTCTGCAACTATCTTGGCATTTATTTTTCCAGCATTATCCTTTGTTATTTGGTTTTCCAATGCCGCTGGAATTAAGATAGTACAGTCTGTTTCAAGTAGTTCTTCGTTGGAAATCGATTGACAACCTTGAAAACTTGATACAGAGCCAGTTTTTTCTTTGTGTTTCCTAAGTGAAGCAATGTCGATACCATTTTTATTAACAATGCATCCCTTTGAATCACTTGCCGCAATTATTTTTGCCCCTTGCTCTTCAACTAACTGAGCAGCAAATTGTCCAGCATTCCCAAATCCTTGAACAACCACGTTCGCATTTTTCATATCGATATTTAGTTTTTTGGCTGCCTCTCTTACAGTAATGGCCAAACCTCTACCAGTCGCTTCATTACGTCCAAGTGAGCCCCCAATCTGTACCGGTTTGCCTGTAATTACTTCAGGCTGTATGTAATTTCCCTTGATTACCGAAAAAGTGTCCATAATCCATGCCATTTCTTTACCACCAGTATATACGTCAGGAGCAGGAATGTCCCTGTAAGGGCCTATGATGTCTGAAATTCCATATGCATACCTTCTTGTCATTCTCTCTAATTCTCCCTCAGACATACTTTTTGGATCGCATATTATACCACCCTTTCCACCACCATAGGGAATATTTGCAATGGCGCACTTCCATGTCATCCACATAGAAAGAGCTTTCACTTCATCTATTGATACTTGTGGATGGTAACGTATTCCTCCCTTAAATGGTCCTAAAGCATCATTGTGTTGAGAACGAAAACCTGTGAAAACTTTAATGCTCCCATCGTCCATTTTAACAGGAATAGAAATCGTTAACACTCTCTTTGGCTGAGCCAAAAATTGATGTAGACCTTTATCAAGACCAATCATATTTGAAACTTCATCAAGCTGGGTGAGTGCAACTTCAAATGGATTGATTCCACTATTTACAGAATTTGACATTACGTGAGTTGAAAAAATCACATATTTAAATTTTGAAAAGGAGTAATTAAAATTCTACTTTTACAAGAATTTCTAAATCATCTGTTAATCTTATCAGAAATAAGAAGCCTCAATTCTTCGTCATTTTTATTGACATGTTCAATCCCTAATGATTCTGCCATCGCTTCAAGTTTATGACGTTCATTATCTACAGCGCCATCTATATGTGGTCCAACGTAGTTAGAATCTTGATCAATTTTTTGTCTGAGCGACACAGTAGTACGCATCTTTTCAAATTCTCCCACCGCTTTTCCTATGGTTCTAGAGAATTCAGGCAATTTCTTTGAACCAAATAGGAGTATAAGTATCAGTAATCCGATGATTATCCATTCAGAACCCCCGATATTCATCAAGTAATTTTGAAGCATTTGGATATATTAGATCAAACAGAATGAAAAATAAGTCTTTGCTATAAAAGAGCCATCTTGACATCGCAGAGTAATACTGTCATTTGCAAAAGACAAACTTCTTAGAGGCTCGTCAGAGGTTTCAAAATTATTGCCTGACAAAACGGGTAGGAATAAGTTCATGATTTCAAGATAAAATTCATTAATGTTAGATTTGTAAGACTATGTCAATAGATGATAAATGAAAGAGAGCAAATTGCTCTGAAAATTCAAGAATTTGTAGAGTCATTAAATCACGAATGTAAGGCAGGAGCGATTGTTATAGTAGAGGGCAAGAAAGATGCAATTGCCTTGAAACAGGTAGGATTTTTGGGAGAAATTTTGGTTTATAATAATTTTAAAGGAATTATAAATTTTGTAGACTATGTTACTAGAAAGGGAAGGAAGGTCATACTTTTGCTGGATAGAGACAGAAAGGGTAGAACCCTTACCTCAAAAATCCTAAAAAAATTAGACATATTGTGTCCACATGACAGTTTGTATTATAAAAAGAAGTTTGTAAAGATAACACATGGTAAGATAATGTGTATTGAAAACCTTTCTAACTTTTGTTTACCGTTCGTAGAAAACTAAGCCTTTAAATTTCTTTTTGGCCAGCACTCTTAATCTAAGTTTATATCTCTTAAAACTTATTTTAAAATTTGATGCAAAGAAGCATTGTAAATAGTTACGAGCTGAGGAATGATTTTCCAATTTTTAGGAAAAAAATTAATGGTAAGGATCTAGTTTACTTAGATAATGCTTCTACAACACAAAAACCCTATTCGGTGATTGATTCAATTACTGATTTTTATTCAAATTATAATTCTAATATTCACAGAGCGGTCTATCAGCTTGCCGAGGAAGCAACAAAGATGTATGAGCAAAGTCGAGAGAAAATTGCAAATTTCATAAATGTGCGTCCAGAAGAAATCATTTTCACAAGAAACACGACTGAATCAATAAATCTTATTGCGCATTCTTGGGCAAGATTAAATCTTAAAAAAGGCGATGGTATCGCCATAACTGAAATGGAACATCATAGCAATATCGTGCCGTGGCAGATTTTATCTCAAGAAATTGGAACGCGGTTAGAATACGTGGGAATAGATGAAAACGGATTTTTAGATCTTGAGAGTATGATTGAATTAATTTCATCAAGAAGAGTAAAACTAGTCTCTATAAGCCATATGTCAAACGTACTCGGTACTATTGTACCAATTGAACGGATTATCAACATTGCTCATGAATATGGCATACCGGTGATAGTAGATGGTGCTCAGTCAGTACCGCATATGCCTGTAAACGTCAAAAGTTTGGATTGTGACTTTTTGGTCTTTTCTGCACACAAAATGCTAGGCCCCACTGGAGTGGGTGTATTATATGCCAAGAAAGAGTATCTTGATAAGATGAAACCGTTTATGGGCGGTGGTGATATGATTAAGGAGGTCTTCAAGTTTCACACAAACTACAACGAAGTTCCCTACAAATTTGAAGCAGGTACTCCAAATATTGCAGATGTCGTAGGCTTTGGTGCAGCAATAGAATATTTAGAAAAAATTGGAATGGAGAACATTCGGAGACACGAAATTTATCTAACAAAATATGCATTACAATCAATTTTATCCTTGAACCATGTCACAGTATATGGACCTAGAGATCCGAAATACAGAGGAGGAGTTATTTCATTTAATATCGCTGATATTCATCCTCATGACCTCGCAACAATAATGAATGACCACGGAATTGCAATCAGATCTGGTCATCATTGCGCCCAGGTATTGATGCAAAGACTTGATGTGCCTGCAACATCTAGGGCAAGCTTTTACATTTATAATACTAAAGAAGAAATAGATAAGTTCGTTAATGCTATTAAAGAAGCAGGGAGAATCTTCAAGATATGAGCGATGATATATACAGGGAGATAATATTAGATCACTACAGGAATCCAAGAAATAAGGGGAAGTTGGAGAATGCCGATGTTACAGTTCATGACAGTAACCCTCTTTGTGGCGATGAAATAGATATCCACTTGAAAGTGGATGGCGGAATAATCAGCGATGTAAAATTTGAAGGCAAAGGATGTGCAATAAGCCAGGCTAGTGCTTCTATGTTAACAGAATTGGTCATGGGCAAGGATTTGAATATTGTCAAGGATTTGAAAAAAGAGGATATTCTTGAGAATATAGGATTGACAAATCTAGGACCTGCAAGAATTAAGTGCGCACTTCTTTCACTCAAGGTACTAAAAGTAGGAATGGTAAAATATTATTCAGAAAATGATCCCCAATCAGCCGAACAAATTGGAAATGAATCTTCACTGTATTGATGGATGCGTCAACAAATGAACAATATATTATTTTGATTTATTTGTATTAACCATGCCTCATTTGTTGGTTCAAGAATTTTCTGGTAATCATGATTGATATATCTCCGATCATTTCAGTTTATAGCAATTTTAGTTATATTCATAATACTTACAATTTTGGTCTATCTTGGCTTCTTTTCTTCAATAGATCATTTTGTCTATAATGCTGTTAACAGTGTTAATCTTGGCCAATATTTGCTCTATTCTTTAGTAGTCATTTCATCTTTTGGAGAGTTAGTAAATCTGATATTTGTTGCTATAATTTTTACAGTTATCAGAAGGACAAGAAAAATGGGAATGATCCTGATGATAACAATTATGACATTAGCCATCCTAGTATCTTACATGAAACCTTTAATTGGTCAGCCAAAACCACCGGAATCACAAAAAATACCTCCCCTTCCACAGGGCTTCCAGCTTGAGAGTGATAGTTTACTGACTGAGGCACGCAATTTCTCATATCCTTCAAATCACACAGCCATCATAACTGCATTCGTTTACATTGTGGGAACTATCTTACATCAAAAATCGAAAAAATATTCATATCTTCTCTGGGTATTGCCACCAATGATAATGTTTTCAAATTTGATTCTGGGATTAAATTATGTGAGTGATTTAGTTGGAGGTTTACTGATAGGGTTGGTTATTTCAATACTTATGAGCAATATTCTGAAACTTGAAGTTCCATTTACGATGAATAGATTTAAAAGTACTCATTATTAGTGGAAACTTCTTGCTATATCTATAATTTTTCTGCCATTTTTGGATTCAAAAGCAACCAGCCATAATTATCGTCATCATGAATATATCTTAGATCTCTCAAATTGGCGATTAACTTATTTTTCTTTAGAGAGAGCATCAACTCAGCGTATATTGTAGCTCCCAATCTTTTTACATCGTAATCTGACTTCAGATGACGCGGTAACAATATTCTCCAACTGAATTCTCCTGATTGCGATTTTTTGTAATGATTAACGAATTCATCGATCATTGGTCTAATTTCAGATATATTACTTATTTTACAAGTAAGCTGCACGGGAAAATTTACCAGCTGCGATGAGTTCATACTATTATTATTTTCCACTGGAATAAATAAATCAATTGATGAGATCAAAACTCAATTAAAATATTCCAAGCGGATAAGGTTTAAGAATAGTCAATTAGACATTTTCAATGTAGTTGACCATATCATCTAAAGTTGCCACTTCTAATAAATGGACTGAACTAGAACACAATGGTGTCGCTTTCCCTCCAGAATATGTCCAACGAGGATTAAATATCAAAATTTTAGGAGAGATTTTTTTCTTGAATCGTGAACAAGAAGAACTCATTTATGCATGGGCAAAAAAGAAAGATACTCATTATGTGGAAGATCCTGTTTTTCAATCCAATTTTCTCTCTGATTTCAAAAAATTAATCCCTGATCGATTTAGATCAATTCAAAAAATCGATGATATCGAAATGAGTGAAGCGTTTAATTTGATTGATAAGGAATCAAGAATTAAAGAAGATGAAAAAATAAGAATAAAATCGCTCTCAAGAGAAGAAAAACGAAGAATTAGTCAAGAAAAAAAATTAGAGAAAGAAAAACTAAAATCAATTTATGGAAAAGCGAAAATAGATGGAATCGAGGTTGATGTCGCCAATTGGCTGGTTGAACCCCCCGGAATCTTTATGGGGAGAGGACTTCATCCATTACGAGGAAGATGGAAGCCCAGGGTTACCGCCAAAGATGTAATACTCAATCTAGGTGAAGATGCTTCTGTACCCGAAGGTCCATGGAAATCAATTGTTCACGACCATTATTCAACTTGGTTGGCCTCATGGATAGAAAATCTAACTGGAAAAAGAAAGTATGTATGGTTGCACGACTCGTCTTACTTACGACAGGATAACGATAAGGCAAAATACGATACAGCTAAAAAATTGGAAAATTACATTTTTGCTATAGAAAAGGAAATTAGCAATCAGATGTTACATGCTAAGGATACAACCAGAAAAAAGGTCGCGACAGTCAGTTATCTTATATACAAGTTGGCCATGAGGGTTGGTGATGAAAAGGACACTGACGAAGCAGACACTATTGGCGCATCCACTCTCAGGGTAGAACATCTTAAATTTCCAAAAATTAATGATATAATCCAAATAGAATTTAACTTCCTTGGTAAAGACAGTGTCCCCTGGCAAAAAAATCTGGAAATATCTAGTCCTGACACAAAAGCACTTTATGAGAATTTGTTGTTCTTCATGAAGGGAAAGGAGAGAGCTGACGAAATCTTTGAGGATATTACATCGTCCAAAGTAAACAAATTCCTCCGTTCAATAGATAAAGAGAATCTTCCTAATTTGACCGCAAAGGTTTTTAGAACGCATATTGCCACTGCGATTGTAAAGAAACATCTATCTGCACCTATTTTGAAAGTTAATAAAGATGAAAGTGAATTTAAGAAGGTATACGTTGCAAAAATTGCAAATCTAGAAGCCGCAATAACCTGTAATCATAAGAAAGGAATAGACCCTAAAAACCCTGCCAGTAAAAAGTCATGGGAAAAATTTGAACAATCTCTAGCTAACAAAAAAGAAAAAATTAAACAACTAAAGCTTGAATTGAAGGACAAAAAATGGAAGACGGAGCTGCAGAAACTGAAGAAGGAACAAAGACTGGAAAAGCTGGAATTCCAATTACGACTTCAACAGGAAACTAAAGATTACAATCTTGGTACTTCACTAAGAAACTATATTGATCCACGTGTTTTCAAATCTTGGTGCGAATATGTAAATTTAGATTGGACAAAAATTTATACAAGTACTCTACAGAAAAAATTCAAGTGGATCGAACAGTATTCAAAAAATGATCTAAAAAAGTATCTGAACTTCAATAATACAAAATAACAAATCATATGAATATTAATCTTAAACTCTTTATGATTTGCGGTTGCTATGGTAGGTTAAAATTATCTCTTGATCATAATATCGATAATTTAGAGGCTGAAGAGTCTTTCTGTTTTTTGAGGTCGTTTCCTTATTGAAATTTGTTGCGTTATCAATTATTTTAGTATTATTTATTTTCTTATCTGGAACTATTTTCAATAAAGCGCATTCCCAGCTTCAATACCAAGTTAACTCAATATTTATTGGACTTTTGTCAAATGGAGATTCAATTGTGCAATATGACCTTAGATTGAAAAATAATACTAACGAAATTACGTTACCGTTAATTGGAGGCAACATTAATGATATTCTGGTAAAAAACTATCTATCAAAATACTTGGGGTATACATTCAATTCTGTAACCAATGAAATTAAGATCAATACACAAAATGAATCACAAATAAGAATAACTTACCAAACTCCGGGTCTTGTTAACAAACAGGAAAGGCAATGGAGTTTCTTTATAGATTCAGCTTTTCCATTTACGGTAAAATTACCAAATGACGCAGTAGTGACTAATTTGGGAGAACAGTCACCATCACTAATTAGAAAATTGGGTGGACAGAATTTATTATCATTTGATAAGGGCAAGATATCTATAGATTATGTTATTGGCTATGCAGGAACACGAGAACAAGCCATAATATCTATAAATTCAGCAGAATTGGATCTGGCAAAAGCAGAAAATGAACACTTTGGAATTAAACTGGATGAGGTCAAGAGTATTCTAAGTACCGCCAAAACTGCAGTGAATCAAAGTAATTTTATTGAAGCAGAACGACTTGCAAATAATGCCAGTGATATCTCAAGAAGAATTGCAGAGTCGTTTGAAACGTCCAAGGACATGATAAATAAGGCCACACGTAAAGTAGAGGATGCACAAACCATGAATACTGATGCTTCACAAGCGTCGGAATTTATTTCAAAGTCAAATATTGAGTTTTCTCAAGGAAATTATCCTAAGGCTCTAGAGTATGCTAGTTTGGCCGCAAATAGTCTTGATGCGACTAACAAAGAACAGATATCACTGAGCTCAAGTTCATCTACATATTTACTCTTAATTCCGCTCGCAGCTTCAGTTGGATTTTTCATCATTGTAAAGTACAGAAGTAAAATCATTCCACGCTTAGGGTCAACTAGGATCAAAAAAGAAAGATTGAACGGAGATTTGTCAACTAATACTTTCAAAGAAAATATTCTTACTGAAAAACAATCTCCTATAAAAGAACAGATAACTATGGATAGTTCTGATCAATCAGATCTCCATAGATTAGTTTTCGATATTATTAAACAAAAAGGAAACCTAAAACCAGAGGAGAAGGATATACTGTTTTATATTTCTGAAAAGGAGGGCGCGGCATTTGAAGGAGAAATTAGGAATAAGTTCATACTGCCCAAAACGAGTCTTTGGAGACTAATTAAGCGTCTGGAGCGAGAAGACTTGATTGAAATAACAAAGATAGGAGGACAGAATTTGATTAAACTCAAGTTTCAGAAGTAAAGGCAAATTAAACAACACCATGCAATAATGGTTTGAATATCCAGATATTATGAGTCAATATTTAAGAATAAGTTCGAGTGCGACTTCCCAACCTTTCGGGCATACTCCTTTTACCCTCTTTAAGTTATCCATTTGTAAATTTTGCCACCCACCATTAGCTTTCTGAACCAATATCGGAAGGTCCATAAGAGATAGCATGGATTCATCATTCTTACTATTGCCGATACCAAAGAAAATAACATTATTTTCATATTCATTACGAAAAATGTCTATTAGAATTTTTACCGCTGTTCCCTTGTCATTACCTAGTGTAATATCAAAATATTGGTCACCTGGTATCATTTTTAGCCCTACTTTTTCAACAATATTTGCGAATTCAGGAATGTCATCAGTATCAATTTGAACTATTGTTTCACTATATTTCCTCTTCATCATCCTACTCGCAAAGTCTAGAGGGATATTGGTAATCTTTGTAAGTTCTGGGATAGACAGTTCAGAAACCACTTTGAAATTTAGGTCATGTTCAATCCTAATTTTTTTTAGCAGAGTTCTGATTCTGTATGCCGGACCGCCTGTTTCAATTATGTGATTTTTATTAAGTATCTTTGAGTGAGCTATTTTACTTTTTTTAAAATAATCTACAGGCACTATTGTAGCTCCCCCATTTTCTACGATAAATGGTTCGTGTAGCTCTATGTTCGATTTGATTTTATTTTGTTCTAGTTCTGTTTTAGATGAACATAATATTAAATGAATGCCATTTTGTAAAGTCTTTTCGACTAACTTTTTCATTTTCTTAATATCGGGAAAATGAGAATCTAGTAATGTTCCATCAATGTCCGTAAAGATAACCTTTTGCATAGTATATACTAGGCTTATTAATTCGCTCTTTATAAATAGACGTAGGTGAAGTACCGGGAATTATTCCTAAAGTCAACAGAGTCACAATAAACAGTGAATAAGGCAGTTTGCAGTTACATGTCAAGAAACAAGAGGCACTGCTAATTAGAGAATTCTATTGTTCTTAATCTCATGAATCTGTAACGGCCAGATTGAATTGGTGCCATCTCATTACCCTATAGACGACAACCAGTGCAAGTATCAAATATGCAAATATCAAATCCCGATAGAATGCGAGAGAACCAAATGATTGAAAACCAGTTGCATATATTTCAGTTAGATACGATAATGAAATTATGATAGAAATAAAAAGAAAGTTTCTAGACATGTTCCTGTACTTAAGTAAAATCTCATTTGGATAATCCCTAATTCTAAACATATCTTTTAGAGTAAAAAGAAAAAAAATTAGAGGCGTGACGAACAAATAGACGTCAGGAATCAAATATTCTTGATTTTCATTACTTCCCGCAATTATAATATAATAAAATAGGAACAATATTCCTAGATCTAGTACAAATCTCCCTAATCCAGACTTTCCTTCGTCGTGAAACTTTTGCGTAAGGAAATAATATTCAATCCAAGTTGTTAAGATAATGAAATATCCATAAAACAGAACAGTAGCATATAATAGGTTCGCTGGTATTGAATAAAACGGAACAAAAACACTCTTTGATGCATCAATACTTAATGCAATCACGATAGCATAGATTATAGTAATTCCAAGTCTCAAAAATTCTGTAAAATTTTGACTTTTCTCCAAACTAGAAAATGAATTTGTCTGTTCTGTTAATTAAATTTTCATGAAACAAGTATTACTTAAAAGCTGTAGTCGACCACAAATGATTGCTCAAAATTACAATAACTCAATAAAGATTTTGTTAATTATTCCTTCTTGATTGACATTAAAAGATCTGATTCCGAGATTTTGTACAAAACATATTCACTTATTTCCATTCCTTTTTCGTTATTTATTGTCTTACCAGTGTGGAGATAGGAGGTAATAATGAATTTCTCCAAAATGATACACCAGACAGCTCCTAAAATGAAATCTCTTCTATTTATAATTCCAATTTCTTCTTTTAGTACTTTATTCTGGTCTTTAAACATATTTTCTATTAGTGGGAGACAGGATATAACGTTGTTAATTATTTTGTCTAGTAGTATTTTAGTAAATTCGTCCAGTGCTACCATATTACAACTATGATTTGATTCCATTTTAAGAGTTTCTATATAGACCGTTTTTAATGATTTTCATGGAAATATACGATTCCTTTTTAAAATTATCAAATTAAGATATAATATTATATTATTCTACAATCTGTAATGTATATATGCAAAACACAAAGGGGAGATTGTATGTGGTAGGCGTTGGTCCGGGACATCATGATCATATGACCTTCAGGGCAAGACAGGTATTAGAAGAAAGTGAAATAATAGTAGGATATGAAACTTATGTTTCACTAGTTGAAGATCTAATTCAGGGTAAAGAAGTCTATAGATATGCTATGACTCAAGAGGTTGATAGAGCCAATCAAGCGATTGAATTTGCAGAAAAAGGAAAAGTTGTGTCATTGGTATCCTCAGGAGATCCTGGAATTTATGGCATGGTAGGTTTAATCTATGAAATTCTTGCCGACAAAAATTGGAATTATCAGGACGGAATTTATGTCGAATGTGTTCCCGGTGTTTCTTCTCTAAACTCTTGTTCCGCATTAATCGGTTCTCCTTTGATGACTGATTTTGCGGTAGTAAGTATGAGTGATCTACTTGTACCCTGGGAAATTATAGTTAAAAGAGTTGAGGCTGCTGCAATAGGAGATTATGTAACAGTAATCTACAATCCTGCCAGTAAAAAGAGGATTCATCAGCTTAAAGATACGAGAGACATTTTTCTGAGATATAGAAAACCAGAAACACCTGTTGCCATAGTAAAGGGGGCATTTCGCGAAAGTCAGAAGGTAGTAGTTACTACATTAGAGAAATTGCTTGATTACAATGATATGCTAGGTATGATTACAACAGTAATAGTAGGCAACTCATCAACATTTAACTACAATGGACTCATGATAAATCCAAGAGGATATAGATCCAAATATGATCTTGTACCAGAAACGACGAAAACAATAAGCTAAGCTTAAAAAGAATTTATAATCGACCTTAAACCACCATAACCTTCAGTAACGCTAAACGCTTTGTCAATTTCATCAAGTGGAAATCTATGAGTAATCAGCCTCCTTAAATTAATCTTTTGTTCGTGTACCAGATCCATTGCCTTTTTCATTACCTTGGGAGTTGAACTAAAACTTCCACTTAAAGTTATTTGATTATAATGAAGTAAATTTGGATCAATACGCAGAATCTTATTCTTGGATATACCTGCAAAGAGGCTGATAAGTGAATTTTTTCCCGCTACTTTGAGAGCCAGATCTATTGCCTCAGGATTGCTTGTAGCCACAATTATTAATTTTCCCCCTTTCTCGTATGTATAATCCCATATTTTTCTTATTGATTCCTCCAGATCATTATTCAAGAGTATCATGTCTGCACCAATTGATTTTGCTTCCTTCAATCTCGATGGAATTTTGCCAACAACAATTGTTTTTGCACCACAGAGTTTCGAAATTTGCAAGTGGATTAGTCCTATTGGACCATCTCCAATAATTATCACAAATTCATCACGAATTGGAATATTAAAATTCAGATGTGCGTTTAAACAGCAAGATAAAGGTTCTATAAGTGATGCTTCATCATCGTGTATGTTATTTGCTATTGGAATGATACCATTAATAAGTATATTATTTTGAGGAATATTTATGTAATCTGCAAATCCACCGTTAATAGTTGATCCAATTTCGTTAAGATTATCACATGAATTAAAACGACCTGCACTACAATGATGACAATTTAAACATGGTATTAACGGAGAAACGATCACTCTTCTATCATCCGGAATTATTTGATCATTTGGTAGCCTCAGGGTATCCAATGTTCTTGCGCATATCTCATGGCCTAAAACAATGGGAGGTCGGACTTTCTTATGACCTTCTTTAAATACCCTGACATCATATCCGCAAACAGCACAAGACAGAGTCTTAAGTAATACTTTGCAATCTTTGGTAGATATAGGCAAATCCTTAACTTGAAAATTTTTAGGGCCTCTAAAAATTGCTGAGTGATTTTTTTTAGGTAACATTATTTTGCAATTCATTGGGTTGGTCAGTTTTATGATTTAGCAATATTTGTCTTGATAAAAAAGCACGATTTCAAATATCATCCGATAGTCAAATTCCTTCCTTTAATTTCTCCCCAAATGAGATGAATTTTCCATGATCTTCGATTCTAATATTAGTGTCAACTCTTATGCGTAATCCCACGGAACGAAATACTGCCAAGAGTTCACCCCCCGATATGAGTGAATCTATTTCTCCGGATTTAATCAAATCTACTATTCTCTTTACTATAATTCTTGTCTGAACTGGATATTGTAATTCAGCTAATTGTAGTACTTCATCACCTCTATCATACAAGTATTTCAATATTATTTCTTTATCATCAATTTTTGTCACGTTTGTTTTTGTCTCATCTTCTTTGATTTTTTCAATTAGCGCTGCTTTTTCTTTTAATTGTTTCATTTTCCGTGCTTTAATTATCGCAAGTTCTGGATCTTCGTCTTGACTCATCCTTTAATCACCCCAATTGGTACTAGACGTGCAACCTTTGTTGCAATGCCTAGAGAATGTGATACTTCAACCACAGAGTCTACATCTTTGTATGCTTCTGGGGTTTCTTCAACCATTCCTTCTCTGCTCAGAGCTTTTATGTAAACCCCTTTTAACTCTAAGTTTTTTCTTACACTATCTGTTGTATAGTTTCTCCTTGCGGCAGATCTGGACATTGTTCTACCTGCACCATGCGCTGTTGAACCAAAACTTAATTCTAATGATTTTGAATTTCCAAGAAGTATCCAGCTTGCCGTTCCCATTGAGCCTGGAATAAAAACCGGTTGTCCTATGTTTCGATACTTGTCTGGAATATGACTATCACCAGCTGGAAATGCTCTTGTAGCCCCTTTTCTATGTATTACCAGGTCTCTGGTACCTTCACCATCAACAGAATGCCTTTCAACTTTGGCAATGTTGTGTGAAACATCATATACTAACTTCATATCCAGCTCGTCTTCAGTCATTCCCATAACATTTTCAAACGTATTTCTTGTCCAGTGAGTTATCATTTGTCTGTTCGACCATGCAAAATTTAGTGCAGAATACATTGCTTTCCTATAACGTTCACCTTCATCGGAGTTATTTGGAACGCATGCTAATTCTCTATCCACAATTTTCATTCCAGAATCCCTTATTTTTTTTTCAGAAATTTTCAAATAGTCGCTACAAACCTGGTGCCCAAATCCTCTGGATCCACAGTGTATCAGAACAGTAACTTGACCTTCTTCGATTTCCATAACTCTTGCTGCTCTTTCATCGAAAATCTTGTCTACTTTTTGTACTTCAAGAAAATGATTCCCTGAGCCAAGTGTCCCCAACTGGAGACCTCCTCTTTTCCTAGCAAGTTCAGAGACATGAACAGGGTCTGCTCCTTTCATACAACCATTTTCTTCACATACTTCAATATCAGAGTCCCGACCATATCCATTTTGAATTGTCCATCTCACGCCTTCAACAAGTAGTTCATCTAATTCTGATCCCGTCACCTTTCTTGAACTTGAGCTGCCTACTCCAGATGGAATTGCACGAAACAATTCATTCACGAGATCTTTAAGCTTCGATCTAATTTCTTGTTCTCCTAAACTGGTCCGTATTAATCTGACACCACAATTAATGTCATATCCTACTCCCCCCGGACTAATTACACCTTCTTCCAAGTCCATTCCTGCTACTCCGCCCACTGGGAAACCATATCCTTCATGTCCGTCAGGCAATACCACTACATGTTTCATAACGCCCCTTAATGTGGCAAC
>DATADQ010000211.1:0-3203 GCA_036258455.1 Nitrososphaeraceae archaeon
ATTTATCAATCTCTTCCAAACTTATCATTGTGGGCAAAACGACCGATATCTGCTCCTGAGATAGAATAAATTTAATCGCAAGCTCGGTAATGCCCCATCCTTTTTTTTCAGATATTGTTCTCATATTTTCAACTTTTTTCAGTGCCTCACATATCCATACTTTTTTTCTCACACTCCTATGATCGTTCTTGCTAAACGTGGTGTTCTCATTGACTTTACCGGTTAATACTCCCGACGCGTCAGGCACTCTTGCCATTATGCCAACATTTTTTTCCTTACCTGCCTCTAGTAGCGCGTTACCCGGATCTTGCTCCAATATATTATAAACCGTCTGCAAGCATGTAATATTATGTTCTCTGATTGCATGTAGACCTTCGTCTTTCCAACCAATGGCCGGACCCAAGGCGACTCCGTGACTTTTAATTTTTCCCTTGGTAACGAGTGCATCTAACGCATTAAACAAATCTTTGTTTGTGATGACCTGCATTTTCGGATTGTGGAGGCTATAAACATCAATATAGTCTGTCTGAAGTCTTTCTAAACTCTGATCTAATGCATATTGCAAGTATTCAACAGTATGTTTCTGAGGTAACTCATTGTGTCCAATTTGTTGATGATTGTACATATCATATCCCCATTTTGTTGAATAAACTACTTCATTCCTCATACCTTTGAATGCCATCCCTATTAATTTCTCACTTTTTCCTTTTCCGTAGATGTCTCCGGTATCATAGAAGTTGATACCTAAGTCATACGCTCTCCTTAGCATTCTAATCGCTTCATCATCTTCTATTTTTTTACCCCACCAATCCAGACCAATGGTCCATGCTCCAAATCCAATTTCGCTCACTTTAATATCGCTTTTCCCAAGTCGTCTGTATCTCAATTCCAAATCTCCATAAAATTATCATAAATTTGTTGAAAATCATTATCTTTAATAACCGGCTCGCATTGATTCAACAATTCGTAAATGGTATCATATGAATTCCCATACTTTTTGGTCAAATCAATATCAATCCATGATTTACATCCGGCCCATTGTGGGTTTACATTTATGGAAATGGGTTCAGGCAGCTTGTAAACTCTCAGTAGAAGGGCATTCATTGGTTTTTTTGGATTATAACTCATTCTCATGTTAACGTATTTTTCATTCCATATATGATACTTTTCTAATTTCGATAATAACGTTTCATCATGGAATTCCTGCATTGCTTCAATTCTTGCTAAAATCCTTATAGTATTTGATTTGTCTTGGACCATATCGGAATCATTTCTTTTTAAAAGTAATTCAAATTCTTGTAAATAACTTGGTTGCAAATATTTTTTTGATTGATGCTCTAATGTGGGATATAATAGGAAAATTTTTTGACTGATCTCAAAACCCTCCCTATATTCTAAGATACCACCCTTTCGTAGCAAAATTGATTGATTACCCCACTCCAAAGCTTTACAGACAATATTCCATTCTTTCAGTGCTAACATACTTATCCTAAGCTCTTAATTATATCAAAAATTTTCTTGTAAACACAGACTATCATAGGTGTATCTCTTACAACATATCTGTTTACCTGAGTTTCACGAAGTTTCATGATCAAGTCTTGAAAATCCATTAAATTGTCCGTTTCAAAAGCCAACATAAAATCTTGGTCGCCCATCCCAAATGAATAAGAAGTATTCAATCTTATCTGTGGATATTTTTTACCAACATTGATGTGCTCCTTCATCATTTCACTTCTTTTATCAAATGGAAGAAGATACCATTCTCTTGACTTAATAAATGGATAAACGATATTGTATTTCAAAGGTTCGTCATATTCCATGAAACTTGGTGTAATTTTATTCGAATAAATTGATGGACGTACTGCCGACAAGTAAACTTCAGATATATCAATGTATTTTCCAAGTACGGTGGTGTAAACCTTTGAAGTTAATACTTGAATTTTTTCTATGGAGTCAGAAATGCTCCATAACATAAAGTCAGATTCCTTTCTGATACCAATTGTAGAATAAGTTCTGACCTTCATCTTTGTATTGGCAATATCTATTAATGATGCAAACTCCTTAGCAGCTTCATCCTTTCCTATATCATTTAGCCACCTCCATTTCGGATCTACTTTATAGAAGGAAAAATTCAGATATAACGTTGGTAAGTTAGCGTCATTTTTTTTATCCTTAATCTCTTTTTGATCATTTTTTGATTTATCAAAACTCATGTTAATACAGAAATATTTTGAATATTTAAATTAAATTTATAAACCCTGTTACTGTAAACTGTCAGAATTCCATAACAAAAGAATAACAGCGGAAATTTATCATAATGCTGGTAAAAATATGGATGATAGAAAATTTTAATGGTTTATTTGATTGACGTCTTTAGTCCATCCTTCAATATATTTTCTGTAATCCTTGTCCACTTCCTGAGCAGCAATCAATATTTTACTCTTAATTTCCGAAGACTCCAAGAACATTCTTGTATCCTTTGGAATACAATGACCTCCAATTCCATCTCTAGGTTCCAGAATGTTTACATTCCATTTCGTATTCACCGCATCTCTTAATTCTGCAAACGAAATACGATTTGCTTTACAGAACATATATAGATCTTCGGCAAAAGCAATCTGCAGGTATCTGTCTGCATTTTCAATTATTTTACTCAATTCTGCTATTTCTACGGTCGAAACAGAATACATTGGAATGCCAAGACTCCTATATGATTTGGCCCCGCTATAATATTCCAAATCTGACTTTTCTTCTCCATGTTCAACTCCATCATAAAACCTAATACCTGTTCGAAGACAACAGTCGCAGACACCACCTATTACCCTTAGCTGATTGACACCATGAACATCTTCTTCAAGAGCATACCACCTGTGTGGAGCATGAACGACATGAAATCGATGTTCAAGAATTTCAAACAATTTTCTAGTAGTACCTCTTGGCACGGTACTTTCAATAGATACGAGCTTTCCATTTGTAGCCTCTTTAGATATCTTTCTTGTAATTGCCATTAATCCGTCAATCTGTGGAGAGGAAACATCATCTTCTCTATGTGTGGATATACATATCATAAAGACATCAACGTCCCTGAAATTCTCCAGTTTCTTTATACCATATTGCTTTTCAGCATTATTCATGACATGTTGATTGTTGTCATAACCATAAACATCAAATCCCTTTTCTTTAACATATTTCGCGACCGGGAG
>DATADQ010000212.1:0-7058 GCA_036258455.1 Nitrososphaeraceae archaeon
GAGAAAATTTCCAGATTTTGTGATTAACAGTGAGAAACAACTATCTTTGATGAAGGGAAATTGGGGCGGCAAAGGTACAACTCCTATTCAATGTCCGTCTTGGGCCATACTTTCTTTGGACCATATGGGAAGAGTTAAGCAGCCTTGTTGTATAGGTAGTGCTGATACCAAGGCCTCGAAGCCAATTTGTGAAGACTGCGGTCTAGGTTGCTATTCCGTATTGGTTGCAAATGGCATTTCAGGTGCATAGTCAATACTCATCCCACGGTGAGTCTTTATTAGGTATGTTTCAACAGCGATATGAAGTACTTCATTATTACTAATAAGAGAATAAAATACTAGTAAACAATAGAAATACAACGTATGCAGACGACTATGATTGAATTTTCAATCTCAAAATCAGCTAGAATTTCAAATTTGAACCTCTCTTCGGTAAGAAATTTTAGTAGTTTGATTCATTCAACAATCAAAACATCCTTCAAAATCTAGTTGATATACCTCTATTTCATTTTTATTACATCCTTGACATAAGTTTTTCATTTATGTATCTGCCCTGTCCAGCTATAGTAGTATATCATTGCAATCACTGGACCTTTGCAAACTCCCAAGTTTCACTTAAGTTACCATTATGTTCAAATAAATACAATTAATAGCACATTCGATACTAAATTTAATACTATTTCTCTTATAAATATCAATTTGAATATGATATTTACTATTTTTAATCTTTGTAGGTTGACGAAAACAGTTCTATTAACTTCCTATTTTACTAAAAACTAGGAAATTACAGCGCTCACTAGTAAACAGATCAATTAAACAGCATTTTTTCCAATTTTCAACAAGTTTTATCCATTTAAAACTTAAGATATCTCAAACATTGCAATATCTACCACATATTGACAATTTTGAAGGTCAACAGAATTTGGGTCGAATGGAGTTACTTATTATTCGTACGTACCAGTGTATTGACCTTACAACATATTGTAAATCGGTGGTGATAATCTAACTTCTATAGCACTCAATATATTATCCACACAACTATTTGTAATAAACGAGGGGATGCTTATCTTTGTTTCTAGAGGCAGTGAGGAATTTATAGTTTCTAAAATTGCAATTCGCTGTCCTATATCACGTTCTTCCCGGCACTTATCAACTAAGCTAATGAGATATTTCGTATTTTGTGTCATTATCATTATAACCACTATATTATGGATGTTATTGCTTAAGAATGTTTAGATACGTTCCATTCTTATTCAAATTATTTCCATAATTGAGAACTTGTAAAATAGTTGTTAGACTGTGATGTTACTACAGCGTGGTCATGCCGCTACATGATGTTTAGAAATTCTTTTTTACTTATGTTTCAGTAATCTGAACCTAAGCGAATAATGAACATTATGAGATACTTAGGCTGTTGTAACAATCATGTCTTTGTCTTTCCTTATGTAAATTATAAACACAAAGGCTGATATAGCATGATGTGTATTAATTCATTGTTTATAATTAAATTTCAAGGTGTATGAGTTTGAAAATATTGATGATCTCAACAGAGTACCCGCCTATGCAAGGCGGAGTTGGACATTACTGCAAGAAGTTAGTCGAATCGTTGAGAAGTGAAGGTGCACAGGTATTTGTCGTATGCAACGAAGATGGAAAGGGAGATTTTAATGGCATCTCGCCAAATAACCAAGATAATTCTAGAGTCCTCTTAAAAATAGTTAATGAGATTGAACCAGACGTGGTCCATGTTCAGTATGAGCCTGGACTGTATGGAATACACTTAGATCCAATAAACCCTACAAGAACACACACAAATATAGAATTTTTTTACGATAAATGCACAGTTCCAATAGTCACTACTTTCCACTCTGCTTACACTTTTACTCAATGGATGAGATTGGTTGTTCCTTTAAATAATAGAATATTTGGACGTTTGGGAACTTTCCTTAGGATGGCGTACGACTATTGGACCCATCTACTAAATTATAGTTCATTTAATTCGCTAAATAAGCGAAAAATAGGCTTCAATAAATCAGGAGTCGTCTTTTCTAAATATTTGGCTAATATTATTCCAGGAAGTAATCTCATTTATCATGGGGCAGAACCCAGCATTTCACCTCCTCTAGACAGAAGGGAAGTAAGAAAGTTGTTTTTACTCCCTGAAGATAAAAAGATCGCCTTAGCCGTAGGATTTATGACCGCAACCAAGGGATGGGATGTAATTGGAAAGATGAAGGTACCGAAGGACTGGAAAGTTGTAATAAACACATCAAGAAACCATTATGGAAGGGAAAAACTAAATGATAAATTTGAAAATGAAGGTGTGATCAACCTGAACAGGGGATTTCTTAGTGAGACGGAGTTGTCATTGCTCTTCTATTGTGCCGATGCTCTTGTCCTCCCTTACAAGGTGGCTTCCGGTTCAGGTGTCATGTACGATGGATTAGCCCATGGACTTCCATTCATTTCAAGCAAGATAGAATTTTTCAAGGAGTTTTCCGATATGGGGCTCGGTATTTCAGTAGACCGCGATCCGGTTGAGTTCTCAAAAGCTCTTCTAAAACTCGAAGTGGATTACAAGAGATACAAAGATGCGGTGGTAAACTTTAGAAAGGATCTCCTCTGGAAAGAAGGTGCCAAAAAGCATATCTTGCTCTATAACTCGATTATTGACCGTCCCAGTCCTCCTCTCCTACGAAAAATCATTAGTTAGTTTTAGTCAATTCCTTGGATAATATTTATAGCATACTAGAGCTTTTCAGCAGTTAGTACCAAACACAGCAAATCTCAGTTTTCTTTTTCTATATGAAGGACCAAGGAATTTGCAGAATGCTGTTTATTGCTTTCAAGTTATTATTTTGATATCTTTCAGAGGTTCCAGATCTTTTCATAAATTCATAGAATTGCAATATTGGTTGCTTATTTTCTGTATGATTGGGTTTAGAATTTTTACTTTTTTCTAGAGCTTTATTTAAAATTATTATCACATTTGAGACTGTTATTACTTATGCTCTAACGAAATAAATTTAGGTCTTAAGGAAATAATTAGAGTATGAGTGTTACGCCATATCCTAGGGTAATTAACCATATTGCAATTAGCGTTCCAGATCTGGACAAAGCTTTGAGATGGTATCAAGAAGTCTTGGGATTTACAATAGTAAGAGGTCCGACCGAACTAACTGCAGACGATCCTAAGGTAGGTAACGCGCTTCAGGATATCTTTGGGTCGCAATTTATGAAATTACGGATTGTTTGGCTGTCTTCAAGTAATAACATTGGTTTTGAAATATTCCAGTTTATTGCACCCAAACAAGGGACAGAAAATACCCAAAGTCAATATTGGAATGGCGGAATTATTCATTTCTCTATTACCGAACCAAACATAGAGGACTTGGTTAAGAAAGTTTCTGAAACTGGCGGCAAACAGCTTAGTAAGATTTGGGAAATTAATCCAGAAAAACACCATAAGTTAGTTTTTTGTGCAGATCCGTTTGGAAATATGATTGAAATATATTCTCATAGTTTTGAGCAATTTCATGCAAATGTGGTTTCATTTATTTGAGGCAGGGCTCCAGTGTCCATTCACGGTATAAATGCAAGTATTTACATGCGGGGCCCGTCGGGATCTGGATGGTTAACAATTCGGACCCAACCTAGACGGATTTACAATAATTTAGAAAATTTAGTCTTTTCAAAATGGAGATACATCAGGCAAATTGAATAGAATCATGTTCGATTTATCTATCAATTTAATTATTCTTATTTCTGAGAATTGATTACTTCAGTATCATTCGTAATCAAAAATGATGGTGTTTTAGTAACAGGCTTATGAGGAGTCACAAATTCTATAGAGTCTATTACTTTCTTAACTTCTGGTAATTGGCTTGCATATGATTGATTAGTTCCTGGAACATACGATATATCATAAAACGTACCATTAACTTTGGTCATGACTTCAAGTGATGTTATTTTTTCATCTGGAAAATCCTCATTTATTCTCGAATATTCAAATTGCCATGCAGGATACTTTTTTCCTACAGTGGTCTGGTTATCATTGATAAAGGTAAACCCGTGAAGAAACTCACTCGATTGGATGGTTTTATACTTATATCGCACAAAATCCATTAAAGTATGACAATTGCATTCTTTTTCAAGTTGTAGAAAATCTGAACTTTCAGAAATCGCATTTATCATTAAAACAGGAATTGATTGTGAGTAATTCTTCGACATGCTTAGAAAAGCTGTGCAACCCCTGGATTCTAAACATCTTTGCTCATCCAGAAGCTCACTTGGTCCATCCCAGTAACGTGGATATAATAATCTAATTCCCATATTTTGATACTCATACTTCACCATGTCTTCAGAAAACGCGGTCTGAATGGAAAGGATGAATAAAATTACAAAAGGTATACCATATAATAGAATCCTCACTATTTTTTTTTATTTCCTATATTTAAAAATATTACTAATTTAATCCCAATACTGTTTATTCGAATTACAAATCTAGTATGCATGCAAAGCATTTTTGATTCTATTTTTAGAAAGGCTCTGCACATTATTGATATTATACCCGTCGGGATATGACTGAATATTCAGCCGGAACTAAATTTGAAACTCTAATCAGATGTATATGAGAGGTGCCATTTGTATTAAAACACAAGGGCATAGACTAGACTGAAAGATTTGGAATTCTGCAATTGGATACTTATATGGATAAAAATAATTCTTGTATGTTTACACTACTGCTAATCTTGGATGTCCATCATGCTCAAAATAGTCCATTTTTAGTTAATTCCCCTTGCCAGACAGGTGTCACAATACTTTTCCACAAGCGTGGCACCAACCATGTCATAACTTGCTATTTGAGTAGCTATATCACCACACACGGAACAATAACCGCCTGCTTTACCAGCCATAAATCTTTTTTTCATATCCTGAGTAGTTCTAGGGTCTAAAAGTAGGTTTCGAAAATCTCTGAGTTGCTCTTTAGATATATTTACTGGTCGCAATGTTGGGGTTGGTCTAGGTTTATTACTACGATGGTTATTTCCGTAAAAAAACTTATGCATGTATATGATCCACACTAATCGTATATCTATCTATGTGTTTGTTTTGTCTTACAGCCATTTATTTGGCCCTAAGACGATTTTTCTAATATTTGGAAACAAAAAATTAATTCTGTATGTTTAAACCACTGCTAGATTATAGTTTTGAATCTATCTTTTTCATCATACCATTATCTGATTAAATCTCGTCACCAGTCTTCTATGCGTATCTAGAGGTCGAAGAACTTTGTATGTGAAGTGCTATTAAGGAATCCATTACTTGTAGCAGTTGAAGACATTACTTGTAGCAGTTGAAGAAATAATCAAAAGTATTACTTTACCAATGTTACTGTGGCAGTTGAGCTACAACGTATTAAACAATGACGCAACAAGTAATATTCAAAAGGATTTACTACAGAACTTGAAAAATAAAGATGCAATTTTAAGTTTCAAGTTGATTGAGATTCTTTCTGTCTTTCTCGGTAATTTGTAAGAAGTTGATCAATTATAGTCTGGGTCATATATGGCATTAAATTTTTATGCGTTTCAAAGGACCTGAAAAGACAATCTAGAGTGTCATTATCGTTAGTATCTATCAACACTTCTCCATTTACATCAATCTTAAACTGGATTCGTTTACAATCTGGGTCATTACATAATTCTTTGGCAGTTTTTTCGATTTTACTAATCCACTTCAACAAATTGCTTATATCACCTTGTATATACTTCTCCGCGTCTTCAGCACTTTGATATGCCTTATCACATCCCTTAAGAGACATACATTATTGTTAAGTGACCTCCTAATTATATGCGATGATTTATTGTTGCCTGTTTGTCCATTGAGTTTATTAATAGCAAAGTAGTTAGCTTAGATATTCTTAGTTAAACTTTTCATGTGATGACGATAAGCCCAGAGACAGTGGAAGCACAGTTGCAAAAGCAAGTGTTACGCCTTACTTGACGGGAAAACTAGACTCTATCGATGGATTTTTTATTGGTTGTGTGCCGCTTGAATGATTATTATATAATTTCCTCGACTATTACATGTAGTCGGATCCTTGGGAATCGGACTGTGATTACTTGCTTCCAGCATCCGAATACTGTATGTTTAAACCTAAAGTGGCCAAAAGAATTAACACAAAAGACAGAAGTATGAAGTCTCTTGCCTTAATATACATCAATAGTAACTTTTTAGTAATAGTCATGTATCTATATATTATTACTACCTCATGGTACTATAAGGACCTCTGTAAAAAGCAGATAATTACCCAATAAAAATTCATCTTTTCCCAATCGTTAGAAACAGAATTGGAAATAGGCTTAACTTCGGTGGTCGAAAACAAACCAATAAAGGAAACACAATGCCGAAACTGAGATATGATTATGTTCAACCGTTTTAAATCTATCAGACCAGTACTTTATTTCTTTCTCTCTATCTTTAGACTAAATTAATCGTACTTAAAGGCGGGATTGGTTATATGCCAGTACACTTTATGGTATTGGTAATGTCTCAATTATAGATATTATTGTTATTTCCCTTTATTATTTATCATTGAATCAAGGGTAAATTTGTTCGCCAGTATATCTATCTCTAATTATAATCGCTTTTGTAGGACATGTTTGAGCTGCAGCAAGTATTCTTTCAAAATCATCGCCAGTTTCTGACTTGAGCCTTGCTTTTGGATTTATCATTTTGTCCTTGTCGACTTCAAATACATTTGGAGCTAGTGTTTCACAGCTTCCGAAAGCCATGCATAGTGCAGGTTCTATAATTATATGAAAACGACCTTTTGATTTACCGAAGATATTTGTTGCCGATGATGCCTTTTCTGATTTAACATCAGCTTCATCTCTATTACCTTTTTTTACGTAAGTATTATAATATTCATCATCACCGCTGGTATGAGCAGAATGAGAATATACAGTGTCACTACTATTAACATGAGGAGAAGAAGATGAGTACGATTGAGTTTGAGCTTTTTTCTTATGTGTCATATTATTAATAATTACCTT
>DATADQ010000213.1:0-4460 GCA_036258455.1 Nitrososphaeraceae archaeon
CAATGGCAGAACTGAGATGGGATTAAGTGCTGGCTGGTATGAAAAGGAATGTCAAGCATACGGCATAAGTTTTCCAAAGGGTTCGGTTAGAATCGGAATGTTGGAGGAAAGTATTAAGATAATTAAGAAAATGTTATGTGAATCTTCTGAAGGTTCTTGTAATCCTTCATTCAAAGGAAAATACTATGTTATATCTAATGCAGTATGCAATCCAAAACCCATCCAGAGACCATGTCCCCCCATATGGATTGGAGGTGGAGGTAAACAGACTCTTAAGCTAGCTGCAAGATATGCAGATGGTTGGAATTATGGGCTTTGCAGCTATAACGAATATTTAGATAAGTTATTGTTTCTTAGTAAATGCTGTAGGACAATTGACAGAAACTATGACAAGCTGATGAAGGGATGGCAAGGAATGATCATTATTGGTAAAGAGAGGAATGAACTTAGGGATAAAAAAAGAGCAATTGTGGAGAAAACAAAGATATCGAATAGAAGGATGTTAGAGTTTATTATTGCTGGAACAGCTGATGAAATAGTCAAAGAATTAGGAAGATATATCGAAAAAGGTGTGAACTACTTTACCGTACACTTTGCAGATCTACCAGATCTTGGATCCTTGCAGCTCTTTGCAAGATATGTTATACCTCATTTTCGAAACTAACACGCCTTTATTATTGTCTTTGGTTTCCATGCGGAATTGATTTGTGAACAACGGGATGACCTCGCACGCATCAGTGTATCAGATGTGGATGCTGCATGATTAGATTATGAAACTGTAATCGTAGGTTCTGGTGTTTAGTATCACATTGACCCTGATACGCATTAGAAATAACTATTTACATATCGTGATGTACAGAAATCAAAATCTATTATAAGTTCTCAGCTTCAGTGCTGACAATCATAGTAATAGTGGCGATGCGATATAGTCATATGAAAGTATTAAAATACATAAAATCAAACATAGGCGTTAAGTGATGACTTTCGGTACTCTAAATGGCTCCTCGTTTTGTTCTTCCATTTTACGCGGCTCTAATTCACATGGCAGTTAAATAGGAATTCGTTTAGATTGTATATCATACAAATGGTGGAAAGATCCGAAGGATTGATCGTTGACAATATTTGGCTTAAATCTCGTCTTGATGATCTTGATTTGGTTGTCATAGATGGTAGAGGAGCAGTAGCGTACGGCTCTGGACATATAAAAAATGCACTTCCACTCAGTTTAGATGATGTAATAAGTATATCAGAAAATGGTGCAAATCTTGTTTTAGAAGGAGCAGCTGCCGAAAATCCTTTTGGTAAACTTGGAATAGATGAATCAAAGAAGGTAGTGGTTTATGGAGAAAATTTCGATCCATCTGCAGCACGAATAGCATGGACATTACTTTACAATGGTCACAACAACACTAGTCTTCTAGACACCGCGTTCAGTTTTATTAGGCGTGGGGGAACATTGCCCATTGTCCGTGATCTTCCCAAGCCCGTCGTTACTAATTTCATATCTAGACCCAATGATTCTCTGAGGGCGGACGAAAGGATGATAAAAGAAAAGTTAAATGATGATGCTACTGTCATTATAGACTCCAGAACGCCCTTGGAACATACTCAAGCAAGGATTCCAGGCTCTTTACTGCATAACTGGGAGAATGGAATAGGCAATGACGGTAAAATGATAAAGAGTGGTGAAGATCTACTAAATGAGTTTAACGCATTCGGGATAGCAAAAGATAAGGAGATCATATGTTACTGCCATTCAGGGACAAGAGCGTCCCATAAGTACTTTCAATTCAAACATGCTGGTTTCAAAAATGTTCGTTGCTACGATGGTTCTATAATAGACTGGGCTCAGAGAAGAAATCCTATACGATGAATGCTATTCCTAATTGACGGGCGTTTAAGGTACTGAAAACTTCTCAGTACATAAGAAAAGAATAAGGAAATTATTCAATATACCGATCCCACTTACTAGCAAGGTTCAAATCCCACATCCCACAAATCCCACTGACTCCAACGTACCGCTATAAAGTATTATTCGGGATAAACGTAAAATAAAATAGAACGTTTATAATCTTATGAGTAATAATTTTGAATATTTCTGTATTTTGATATTGTATAAGGATGTTTTGATATTAAAAATATTGAAATTTGTATCTAATAATAAGTAACGATTATATGATAAGTGATATATACTAATGCACAATGAAAGAAGCAAGATTGTTAAAAATACTTGTGGAGGAAAAGGCACTAGTGAAGTTGTTAAAGACAATTGGTGCTGGAAAACAATATCCAACTAGAGTACTGTTAACTAAGTTGGGTGCATATGGATACGGACATAAAATGCTCCTTAAGGCGGAAAAGCGTGGACTAGTAGCCCGAAAGAGCGTTAAAAATAAAGTATTCAACAAATTGACTGAAGACGGTAAAAAACTTGTGAAACTAGCAAGAGAGATAGGTGTATAAAGCCTTCCGTCTCCAATTTATTTCCTCTTCATATTGATTAAAATTATTAAAAATTGAATTAAGAGATTTAAATTCTTGAAATCAAAATAAGTCTCGCGTTTTGTCAGTTATTGAAGAAAATTATTTATAACCTTCGGGTTTATATGTTCTTCAGATAAGTTATCATTTATCTTAAAATCGTTCTATTTCGGATTCACATTGTAAACAAATTAAATCCCTTCCGGCCCACCATATTTTGAGTGCAAATATCTGTGTTTGGAGAATTGATTGTAACCTTCTAGTCATTAGTCTGAGGATTAGTGTTTCTGTGTTTGCTAACAATTTAACCTTATATCTTTGCTATGATCTTAATGTTTAGTGTCTTCGTTCATATCCTGTGGTCAGTGTAAAATGCCGATGTCCGAATATGAACCGTTCTGTCCAAATTGCAAGTATGGAAACCCATCGTTTTTACTAACTCAGGTACAGAACAACCAGCATAGAGATATACAACTTGGGACAAGGACTAAATTCGAAAGGCTACTTGCTTTAGCGTTGGAAAATAAAGGAATTGCATTTCAGGCAAACCCCTTGATTAGACTATCTGCTTGCATAAAATATACACCAGATTTTTTGATTAGAGGAAGGCTTATCGTAGAAGTAGATGGAGGAATACATGATAGAGATTTTCGCAAGACTCCAGATAGAATACGTCAACGTGCGTTGGAAAAACTAGGGTATTCAGTATATAGAATTAGAAACGAAGTCGTTGCGAGTTCTCCTGAGAAAGTTACAGAGGAAGTTCTGCAGCAATACTATGAAGCGTTCGATGCTCAGGTCGGCCAATCGCAGTCACTGCTATCAAAGGCAAGAAATATAGAAAATATGATGAGTTCTCGACCTGAGGAAGGTCAGGTATTATCTGTGGCTATAAGGCTCAAAGACTATACTGATAAATGGGAGTACGATAAGTTTTGCATGTACTTATCTGATATAGACCGAAATTTTGTAACAAACCCATGTCACACCGAGCGATTAGTATTACTGTTGTTAGGACTAGATTTAACTACGACATATAGTGGGAAAGTAAATTTCAAAAACTTTTTGGATATTTTTATGAAGGGGATAAATATAATGTCGAATTTATATGGACATCGAGCAAGAATATACTTGATAAATAGCTTTAGCATTACTGCTGCAAATTTCATGAAAAATCTTGTTTTTCATGGGGGGCCCAGAATTAAACCAGGAATAGTTGTAATAAATAATATTGAATCACTAGTGGAACATATGTCAGAATTCAATAATTGCTTTTCCAATATTGGAGTGAGATTAGAGAAAGATGATGTAAAATCGGAATGTCGACACAAACTAGAGAGGTTGTATTCCATCAATAGAGAAAAATATTTGTGGCTTTCTAATTGGGTTAATACTTAGATCATTCAAAAACATACATGAATCCTTTTTCAGAGCCTCTTGTTCTACCTTATCACTATTATCGTTAGATTTCGACTTTTTGGATAACATAATTACAAGAATTCTTCATGGTAATTATAGGTTACATAGTTTGTCAGATTTCTATCGACTCTCCTTCCCTAATCTGAGAGCTTGTCATTTAAGTAAAAATGCAATGTTGGCTCAGCTCTGAAGTGCAACGACCTTTGTAAATTGATTAGCTTTGGTCACCTATTTACAATGATTAATTAGTTCAAATATCGTAAGAAATTATATGAACGAGAATCTAGTTACACGTGATTCAATAGAAGACTTGCTGAAAAGAATCCCAGAGAAGAATCGTGATGTAATAAGAAAGTTAGTTGAAGATCTATTCATTTCAGAGGCATTTATGGTACCTATAGAAGAATATGAAAATGCAACTAAAAATTATAACCGGAATTTTTTTGATGTGACGGTTAGAAGGAGAGGGGAAGAACTTGTCTATCCAGATTTACATGAAAACTCAATAAGCGTACCATTGTTGAAGGTGCTGCAATGGATCAAGAGAGACCTACCTTTGA
>DATADQ010000214.1:0-16113 GCA_036258455.1 Nitrososphaeraceae archaeon
AATTATATGCGGGAGATGGGATTTGAACCCACGAACCCCTAAGGGATAAGAGCCTCAGTCTTACGCCGTTGACCAAGCTGGGCGACTCCCGCATAGATTTAGCGGTTCAAAAATCGCTAATTTGAATATTTGCTATATAAACACTAATGTAGCAAATACATGGTTTTTATAAGACACCTGAAGATAAAAAATCAATGCTAATACCGATAAGGTGTTTTACCTGTGGGAATGTGATAGCTAATAAGTATGGTGAATATTCTAACAGAATCAAAGCTGGAGAGGATCCTGCGGAAGTTATGGATTCACTTAATATCAAAAGGTATTGTTGCAGACGAATGTTTGTCTCATCTGTTGAAACAATATATCAGGTAATACCTTATTACGAGGCGTTGCGTAGACGCATGTCAGAAATTGAATCAGAAATAGATTAAGTTTGATGAAATATGCCTTTAATTTCATCATTGAAGGGAAGAATCGTTTTCAACAGCAGAGGCTCAAAGTCTATAGAAATAGATGTAATAACAGATAACAAGTATCTGGGTAGGGCATGTGCCCCTTCTGGCGCCAGCGTAGGAAGTCATGAAGTACCAAGTTTTATAGATAATGATCCAGAATTAACACTTCGGACTTTTACTTCAAATACGCACAAATTTATTGGAGTTGACGCTTCAGATTCGAGGTCTATTTTTGAAATTCTAAAGTCTATAGATACATCTAATACTTTTAGTCGAATGGGTGGAGCTGTTGCCTATGGATTGAGTATTGCTGCTGCAGCTTCTGCTTCAATGTCGCTGAATATGCCTCTATTTGCAATGTTGAATAAACAAGGGCCCTATCGATTCCCTTATCCTCTTGGAAATATCCTTGGGGGAGGATCCCATGCAGGTCCTGGTACTCCCGATATTCAAGAAGTACTAGTTTGTCCATTAAAAGCCAAAGGTATCATGGAGGCAATACAGATGAATCTCAATATCTATAAAGAGGTTAAAGTGCTGTTGGAAAAAAGAGACAAGAAATTCACTTATGGTAGGGGCGACGAGGGTGCTTGGGCTCCAAACCTGAATAATGATGAGGCAGTATCCACTGTGGCTCAAGCCGTGGAAAACTCTGGTTTAAAGCTAGGGACTGATATCGGTCTGGGCATTGACTTTGCAAGTTCCTCATTGTGGGATTCTCAGAGCAAACTTTATGATTATTCAAGACAGGGAGTAGTTAGGAATACCGAAGAGCAGATAAACTTTGTTGAGGATTTAATTAAGAATTATCATCTAATTTATGCAGAAGATCCTGTGAACGAAGATGATTTTGAAAGTATGGCATTGATTACTAAAAGAAATAAGAGATGTTATGTTACAGGCGATGATATGCTCGTTACAAGTGCTGAAAGGGTAAACGAAGCATGCAATTATGGAGCGTGTAATGCAGCAATATTAAAAGTCAATCAGGCCGGTACTTTATACAATGCTTTGGATTTTGCAATAAATTGTACGAAAAATAATATTAAAATAATAACTTCGCACAGATCTGGGGAATCTATTGATGCACACATATCTCACATAGCGTTAGCAACATCTTCAAAAATGATCAAAACTGGAGTTGTTGGTGGCGAGAGAGTATCCAAATTGAACGAACTTTTAAGACTTTCAGAGTATGATTTAATAAAAGGCATGACTGATTTGTCTTTCAACTAAAATGGCAAGTTCAAACCAAGAAGAAAATACTGACGATTCTCTCATTGAAGCTGAGAAGCAAGCATCTGAAGAAGCTCCTAGCGAATCATACATTGAGACTGGAGAAGAAGGGGAGGAAATTGAAAATGATAATTTAGAAAAAATGATACTCTCAACAGGAATACGTGTAGGCACTCCTGTAAAAACTAAATTTATGTCACCGTTCATTGTTCGTGCAAATCCAGAAGGCCTTTATATTTTAGATATTAGTAAAACGCTTACCAGGATAGATGTTGCTGCGAAGTTTATTGGAAGATCGGATATTTCCAAAATCATAGTCACCTCTGCCAGAGAATATGGAAAAACTCCTGTCCAGAAATTTTGTGAGGCAACCGGGGCGTCTGGAATTATAGGTCGTTTTATGCCTGGAACTTTTACAAATCCGTCTTTGTCTAGTTACATGGAACCACAAGTAGTTATTGTCACAGATCCTCAAGCCGATCAGCAAGCTGTACTGGAAGCAACAAGGGCTGGCGTACCAGTTGTTGCTATTGCAAATAGCGATAACGTTACTTCCAATGTAGATTTGGTCATTCCTGCAAATAATAGAGGGAGAAAAGCACTTGCAACCGTTTATTGGTTACTTACTAGGGAAGTGTTGAAGAAACAGGGAAAGATAAAATCTGATAATGAAATGAAGATATCAATCGACGACTTTGAGACCAAATTGGTCGAAGAGATATCTTGAATTCATTCGTAAGAGAACCCGCTGTCTCTGGAATATTCTATCCAAAAAGCCGTAATGAACTCAATGCAAATCTTGAGTCATTATTTAAAGATTCAAATTTTGGTCCAGGAAAGTTACCACCATCTAGTAATAATGAGAGGATTTACGGAATGGTCTGTCCTCATGCCGGTTACATGTACTCTGGTCATGTCGCCGCAAACGGATATTACCAATTATCATCATCCAAATTTGACTGTGCAATAATAGTTGGCCCGAATCATTACGGCTTAGGTAGTGATGTAGCACTAATGAATACGGGTTCCTGGAAAACGCCTCTAGGAGAAATAGAAATTGATACAGAACTGTCACAAGATATACACCAAAATTGTGAACTGGTTAGCTATGATGAATTAGCACATTCCAGAGATCACTGCATTGAAGTTCAACTTCCATTCCTGCAATACATTAGACAAGAATTCAAAATAGTACCTATAATTTTAATCAATCAAGGTAAGAATATGTGCTTAAAACTTGGCGACGGAATATGCGAATCGATAAAAAAAAGAAATTTGATTACGATAGCCTCTTCTGATCTAACACACTATGAACCAAATACTCAAGCTCACGAAAAAGATAATCTCCTAATTTCTGCAATTCTCTCACTGGATATACAAAAATTCTATTCAATATTGCTTTCATTTAATGTTACGGCATGCGGCTATGGTGCCATTGCTACAGTTATGGAAATATCAAAAAGAATGGGAGCTAAAAGAGGCAAGTTATTGAAATATGCAACAAGTGGAGATGTGGCAGGTGATAATAGATCAGTAGTCGGTTATTCTTCAATATTATTTGTATGAATAACCATGCCAATAAGGCTGTGTCATCAGCCCCCGCAAAGGTAATACTCTTTGGAGAACATTTTGTAGTCTACAAAAACCCTGCAATTGTGGCAGCAATAAATAAACGGATTCAAGTTCATGCACAAGTCAATGACAACTCACGTATTAATATCAAATCTGGACATAATTCAGTAAGTGTATCTACAACAAGTAATGAAGACCTTGTAAAGGTTCATGACAATAGTTTATCTTTTTTGTATCCAATTCTTAAGTGTGTAAATCATGTTTTATCTGAAAAAGATAATCTTAAGGTAGGAATAGATTTGGACATTGATTCTCAAGTCCCTTACGGAGAAGGCCTAGGATCATCAGCAGCATCATGTGTGGCAACAGTTGCCGCGCTTTATTCCTTGTTTTCAGACTGTGATAGGTATCAGATCTACGAAACTGCAAAGATTATGGAGCAAAATATACATAGGAATTCTTCTGGAGTAGATTGTTACGTGTCTACTTTTGGTGGCATAGTGAATTATGAATCAGACAAAGGATTTAGCAACATTAAAACAAAAAAGAACTTTACACTACTAATTGGGACTACTGGAGTAAAGCACTCAACCGGAGAAGTGGTATCACAAGTTGAGCATTTTAAGGAAAAAAATTCTACTCTTTTCAAAGACCTTTCCTCAAAAGCTAATTTGATTTGCAAGAGAGCGATGAATTCAATGCTTGAAGGCAATGAATTGGAACTAGGAAATTTGCTTACGGAAAATCACAAACTATTGTACGCCCTAGGTGTATCACACCCAATGATAGAAAAATTGATTGAAAGATGTCTCAATAATGGAGCTATAGGAGCTAAACTAACAGGTGCAGGTAGAGGTGGAGCAATTATTGCACTTATACCAACTGACAGCAGCAAAGAGATATCAACCAGGATAGGTAGAGATTCAGGAAAATGGATGCTAGTTGAATTCGATTATGATGGAGTAGCATTTAGTTAATTTTGGTCAATTATCAAAATTTAAATTTATTTAAGAAAATCTAACCTTATGCAGAAAGATGTTGTTCTAATTAAACTGGGTGGCTCTGTTGTTACCCATAAAGAAAGACCTATGACTGTAAATAGGTCAGCAATAGATCGAATCCTTAAATCGCTTTTATCTGTAAAAGTTCCAATCATACTTGTACATGGCGGTGGATCTTTTGGTCATTACTGGTCGGTAATGTATGACATACATTCCAAACCGGAACGGTATTCGTCAGAAGGTATAGCCCTCGTACATGAATCGATGATCTCATTAAACCATATTATGGTCAAATCAATGTTAAAATTAAAAATGAATCCATACACCGTCCCACCCTTTTCACTTATTTTGAGTAATAAACCATTCGTGAAGAAAATTTTTGACTTGGCGTTTATGGCTAAAGACAAGATTATACCAATAACGTATGGAGACATCGTATACAGAACATACCATAAATACTCGATAATGTCTGGTGATGAGTTGATGACTATGATTTCCTCTGTCTTAAGACCTAAAAAGGTAATATTTGCAATCAACGTAGATGGTATATACAAAGATCCTCGAACCAAGGAGGTAGTTCAAACGATGGAAGAAAAAGCATTAATTAAGTTTTCAGCTGTGAATTTTGATATAACAGGGGGTATGAAAAGAAAAGTTCGCGAAGCATTAAAGATTTCACTTGCAGGAATGGATGTACATTTTGTAAATGGATTCAAGCCTGAGAGACTCTTGAAAATAATAGAAAACAAAAAAACAGAAGGTACAGTAATAAGGGGAAAAAGGTCCAGTATCGCAAATGCCTGATGAATCTGACTCTCCTTCTGATATCGAGGTTATAAAGCAACGAAAAAAAGAAGGAATAGTTATTCCTCTAACTAAGAACGTTCAAGCAAAAGAATCATCAACGTACTTAGAATGTGTCAAGTTAATTCATAACGCTTTGCCAGAAATTGATTATGATGGGGTTGAACCTACCCAAAAATTTCTTAATCATAAATTCAATGCACCGATTATTATTGATTCTATGACAGGAGGAACTCCAGAAGCTACGAAAATAAATTCAAGGCTTTCCGTTGTAGCGGAAAAATTTGGTCTTGGTATGGGACTTGGTAGTCAGAGAGCTGGACTTTTGAGCAGCGAACTTTCTGAAACATATTCAATAGCAAGATCTAATGCTCCTAGTGCGTTCCTTGTTGCAAATATTGGCGGCGCACAGCTTTCCAAAGGATTGAAAATTAAGGATATAAAGAATATGATTGACATGATTGAAGCAAATGCACTTGTTGTGCACCTGAATCCTCTACAAGAACTAATTCAGCCAGAAGGAGAACCAAAATATAAAGGAGTTTTATCAAAGATCAGAGATATTTGTGGTAATTTTGATATTCCGATAATAGTAAAAGAGGTGGGGGCAGGTATTTCAATGGAGGTTGCAAAAAAGTTGGAGGATGCAGGGGTTTCCGCAATTAATATTGCGGGTTCAGGTGGAACCAGCTGGGCCGGTGTAGAAAAATTAAGGGCAGAAACAGCTCATGACGCTGATAAGATAAATTTGGGAGAATTGTTTTGGGATTGGGGTATACCAACAGCATTAAGTTTGATGGAAGTGAGAAATTCAGTAAAGCTACCGATTATTGCTTCGGGTGGAATTCGAAATGGACTTGAAATTGCAAAATGCATCGCGCTAGGAGCGGGAATGTGTGGAATGGCCTTTCCTTTCCTTAAACACGCGTCAAAATCTTTAGAAAGCTTGAGCGAATTTACTAACAAGACACTAACTGAATTGAAAAGTACAATGTTTCTTGTTGGCTGTAAAAATATTGCTGAATTAGGGAAATCTAGATACATAATTACTGGAGAATTATCAAAGGTGAAAAAATGGATAATTTGAAAGACGATATTAATAATGCGGTATCACGAGTAAGAAAATTTACCTTATCTGTTCTTGACGGTCAACCGATCAGGCTGTATGATGCAGCCTGTACATATTTGACTAGTGGAGGAAAGAAGCTCAGGCCATTCATGGTCATAAAGAGTTGTGAAATGTTTGCCGGCAAGGAAGAAAAAGCGTTACCAGCAGCAGCTGCAGTTGAGTTAATTCATAATTTTTCCCTTATTCATGATGATATTATGGATAATGATGATATTCGTCATGGGATCTCTACAGTCCACAGAAAATACGGCTTACCAATTGCTCTCATAGCAGGAGATATTTTATTTTCTAAAGCATTTCAAGTATTGTCTTTACATGGAAAAAATATGGGTCATGATGATACTATTATAGCGGAAATGAACAGGATTCTATCTACAGCTTGCGTCCATGTCTGCGAAGGTCAAGGTCTCGACATACAAATGGCATCTAGTAATAAGATTCCAACAATAGATGAATACCTAGATATGATACGAAAAAAAACTGCCTCTCTCTTCGAAGTTTCTTGTGCACTAGGTGTTCTGTGCTCTGAAGAGCCATCTGTTGGTAACGTAGACAACCTTTCTAAATTTGGACGATTTACTGGAATTGCCTTTCAGTTAATAGATGATTTAATAGGCGTAACGGGTGATCCCAAACTCACTGGAAAAGCAGTTGGCAATGATATAAGAGAGGGTAAAAAAACCTACCCAATATTATTGGCATTAGAACATGCAGATACAAATAAAAGAGAAAAAATTATGAAGGTTTTTGGATTCAAGGGAGCAAATCGTGACTATGTTGAAGATGCAGTATATGCAATATCCTCACTGAATATAGAAGAGGAAGTAAGAAGGACAGCTCATGTTAATATGATTAAAGCTTTTGAATCCATAAAAAGTTATGATGAAACAAGTGCGAGAAATGCCCTTGTATCATCGGCAAAGTTTATAGTAGAAAGGAGTCTGTAGTCTTGTGGGGAGTAACGAAGAAATCCATAGATTAGTTAGTGCTATAGCACTGAAAAATGCATTTGAACACTCGGGAAGTACAAATGTAAATACTGTTCTTTCCCGGATTCTCAGCTTGAAACCTGAATTAAAAAATGAATTAAAGACCCTTATAGAAGAAATTAGAACCGTTGTAGATTCTGTAAATAAGTTAGATTTAGAACAACAGAAAAAATATCTAGATGATATATATTCTGTGGATAACAATTTTGATTATAAATCTAGACATGATAAGATTGATTCACATACTTTGCCCGAACTTCATTTGACAGGTAATGAAGTGGTTACTAGATTTCCGCCAGAACCTAATGGTTATCCTCATATAGGACATGCCAAAGCGGTCATAATAGATGAGGAATATGCCAGGATGTATAATGGTAAACTGATTCTGCGTTTTGATGATACTAATCCGATGAACGAAAAATTAGAGTATTATGAAGCTATTAAGAATGATCTAGAATGGTTGGGAGTTAAACCTGACACAACAAAAAATACATCTGATGATATTCTTGTTATACATGAATATGGAAAAAAATTGACAAGGAATGGAGATGCGTATGTGTGTACCTGCGATATTAACAAAATTCACAAGTTGAGAATGCAACAAGTTGAATGTCCATGCAGACTGAATATTGATGATTCTGACTCTAATCTAGAAAGGTTGGATAAAATATTTGACGGAACGTATCATCAGAACGAAGCTATAATTAGATTCAGAGGAAATATGCAGGATAAAAATACAGTCATGAGAGATCCAACACTCTTTAGAATCATAGAAGCCCCACATCCTTTGTTGGGTGACAAAGTACAAGTATGGCCGACGTATGATTTTGCTGCACCAATTGAGGATAGCCTTGATGGAGTTACTCATGCATTAAGAACTAAGGAATATGAATTGCGCAATACATTATACCTAGATATTCTGGATAGATTGGAGTTAAGGAAACCAATAGTTGTTGAGTTTTCTAGATTAGAATTTGACAACATGCCAGTTTCTAAAAGAAAAATTAAGCAATTGTTAGACGATGGTCTAATTACAGGTTGGGATGATCCTCGTCTACTGACTCTGTCGGCAATGCGCAGAAGGGGATTTGATCCTAAGGCAATTAGAAGTTTTGTGTTGAGCCTTGGACTAACTTTGGCAGAAACAAAAGCCCCGTTTAAGGCATTGGAATCGATAAATAGAAAAATAATTGATCCCATAGCTATTCGATTATTTTTTGTGAAGGATCCCATAATGTTAACTGTCGATGGTGGCAAAAATATAATGGTAACATTGAGCTATCACCCAACTAATGATCTTGGAACAAGAAAAGTTGAAGTTTCCAACGTGTTTTACATTTCCCATGATGATGCCATGCTTCTTGCGGAAAATGAAGAAGTTAGACTTATAGAATTATATAATATAAAAATAAAGAAAATAGATTTAGAAGACAACAAAGTAATTACCGCGTCTTATCTTAACAACGACCTAGTGCGAGAAATGAAGAAAATCCAATGGGTATCAGATAAGAACATGACAAAATACAATATCCTAGTTCCAAAAGAGATCTATCTAAATGACAAATTCAATCCCAATAGTTTAGAAAGTATTGAAGGGTATGCTGAGGCTTCTGTATTGCAATTGAAGTCCCATACTCCAATACAATTTATTAGATTTGGTTTTTGCATAACTGAGGAAAAGAAATCTTCTGCAATATTTACACATAGGTAGACAAAATGAAAATAGGAAGGATTAAGAAGCAAGAAGTGGGAGAAACATATGGAATAATCTCTCCCGATGGTAACAGGATAATTACAAAGTTAGACTTCCAAGAACAGACAGGTATCCCTATTCCCCAGACAATTAAGGAATTCGTAGTTAGAGGATGGATTGATGAGGTGAAGAAGTATATTAGCGATATTAAATTTAGTAACACAATTAACAATACTGACCTATTAGCACCCATTCCTGATCCACCAAAAATAATATGTTTAGCATTCAACTATTATGATCATGCAAGGGATGCAGGTCTTACTCCTTCCGATGAACCTGTTATTTTTATTAAACCACGAACAACGCTGAACCATCCATTTAATGATGTCGTTTGTCCATATTTTGTAGAACGCCTTGATTATGAAGCAGAATTAGCAATTATTATTGGAAAGAATACTAAAGATATTGAGCCTGAAAGAGCCTCTGACTGCATATTTGGATATACTATTCTGCATGACGTTTCAGCTAGAGATATTCAATTCAAGGATAAACAGTTTACAAGAGGGAAGAGTTTTGATACATTCGCACCTTGCGGACCATGGATAACAACCAAGGACGAAATCAATGACCCTCAAAATCTTCAAATTGTTACGAAGGTGAACGGAGAAATTAGGCAAAATTCTTCCAGTAGCAAGATGGTAATTTCAATTGAAAATGTAGTCTCAAGTCTGAGCAAAATAATGACATTGGAAGCTGGAGATATTATATCTACTGGAACTCCGGCGGGGGTTGCTATGTCAATGAAGGAACCTAAGTATCTGAGGAACGGCGATGTTGTGGAAATAACAATTGAAAATTTGGGTACTATTAGAAATCGAATTACTTTTGCATAGATTCTAAATTACTGCGTATTGTCCTGACAAATCTTCCTTAAGCGCACTACTTCTTTTTCCAAAATATGACAGTAACTTTTGTATGATTCCATTAACGTAGATCTTACACTAGCTAACTGAATTGAAATATTAAGAGATTGTAAACAGGTCTCCATAGAGCGTTCTGTAGCAAATGAATTCATTGATTCTTTGAATGATTCGAGTAGCAATTGATGTTCGGAGCTATTTTCATTTATCATTTTTTCAAGATCTTCTACACTTTTTGAACTATTTTCTGGAAAATTGTGTAATTTGAACATTCTAAATTCTTGTTGATACTGCGGAATATATTAAGATCATTAGTTTTCAACTAGAAAGGTAAGTTTTTTAAGTTGATACATCGCCCAGACTTTAAATTAATAATGTATTTATTTGTCGGCTCAAGTTCAGAGTTGTATGGTGGTAGACAATAAGGGCATAATATCGTATATACGTGTATTAAAGGAAGATTTAATGATATTCAGAATAAAACCATCGGAAGCTAATGTCCCTGATTTCAAGGCTGGTCAATTCGTAACTATAGGTTTGCATGTGCCTTCTGAAGGAAAAATAGTAAGAAGAGCTTATTCCATAGCTTCACCTCCGGAACAAAAAAGCGTATTTGAGTTACTAGTGAGATGGGTAAAAAAACCAGTGCCGGGACGTTTAACTACTGAGTTGTTCAACAGAAGAGAACTTGACGAAATATTATGGGTAAAACCAACAGGGGCGTTTACAATAGATCAAAAGAAACATGATGGTACTCCTGATGACAGAAGAATGGTCCTTATAGGTGGAGGAACAGGACTGGCGCCATTTATTTCTTTTGTACTTCACCTAAAGGCTATGGGCAGCCAGCGGGAGATTGTAGTTTTACATGGTGCCAGTTATGTAGATGAACTCAGTTATAGAGAGCTTTTAGCCGAGCTTGAAAATGAAAGTTTGGATCGTGGAAAAGATAAGTGGAACTTCAGGTATCGTGCCAGTATAAGTAGGCCTCAAGAATGGTTCAATAGAAGCTGGAATGGACAGAAAGGAAGAGTTGAATCATTTTTACGGCCTAAATTAGGCACGGACAAGTCCCCTCTTGAGGATCTGGTTGGAGAATCAATTACTCCTGATAATACTATTTTTTATGTGTGTGGTTGGCAAGGAACAGTTGACGGGGCCTTAGATTATCTAATACCAAAAGGATTTGTGACGGAAAGAAATAAGAGAAAAGATGGAAGCTATGATGTTAAGTTTGAATCTTACGGATAGGTTTTGATGAGTACTGCATTACATTTCTTTTCAAACCTTAACCTTATATCAAGGATAAAGCTGACCATTAATAGATATGAAATTCGAATATGAAGAATTTTCCACTATTGAAGAATTTTTCTCATACCTTGTGTCCGTTGCGCCGTATATGAAGCAAGTACTGCCTGCTAGTTCCTATAAAGGATACGTATTTTCCATTCTACCTCTGACTCCTGTTTCTGGAGACATACTAATGATGATTTATGCAAAGGGAAATATAGAGCCAGGATTGATAGAATTTGATATCTCAACCAAGAAATACAAAACCGTTTCATCTGTCGAAAGAGCTGATAAGAATTATTTTATCATGCTGAAACCCAAGAAAGCAACAATTGCTGATAGGGCTATTAAAGAAATTGAAGGTTTTGACAAGAATTAATGAGAAGCTCTCTGATTCTATAATTTCGGAGATATGGATTCAGATACAGATCTACTTCTAGAATATTTCTCGACGATATCTTCTGGTATCTGACCATTGAACAATTCTTTTGACAAACCCTTCAAGTATCTCATGATAGCCCACGTCCCTGCCTTTATCAATAACGCCATAAAAACTTTCATTGCTGGTCCGTATGTCTTGTTTCGAATAATTATAGGTATTATGTCATTTATTACTCTCAGGTTAAATTGCCAACATTTCCAAAATAAGGTAAATTGTGATTCGTTCAAGTTCCCAAAATGCATCGAATTTCTCTCAGAAAAATCTTGGTACAAAAGTGGGGCTACAAGTCCGCTCATTTTCATGCGTCTAAAGTCATCTATCAAGTCTATCGTGTATTGTGTTTCATCCGGGGTTTCATCAGGCCAACCAATAATTAATGTTAGGGCAGGGAACCAATGATTTTCGTTCAAAATCCTGCAACCTTCTCTTACAACTGCACCCCATTCGTCAGGCTGATAGGGTTTTGTCTTTACTCCTAGATGTTTTTTAACCATTCGCGGTGCAACAGTTTCAACGCCAAGGTTTGTAGCTAACCATCTTCCACTTGAACCCATGTCATTTATTTTGGAAAGTTCTCTTATTAGATCTTGAGAAGATGCCACAGCAGATAGCGTCATATGGGTGGTTCCAATAAAATTTGCACCTGTTGACTTTAAGCCCTTCCAAAGATCAGTTATAGCATCCGCGTTTGGGATGAAATCCCTATTATCACAGCCATACAATAACATTTCATCTGATTGCAGCCAGATAGAATCAAAACCATATCTCAAGTTTATCCTCGCCTCAGCTTGTAATCTTTCCAAGGGAATATCTTTTTTTGATCGTTTATTTACGTCGCAAAAGTCACAACCTCTACCACATCCCCTCATTGCCTCCACCAGTGAGTTTACAGTAGGACCTTGAATCGGAGGAATGTTTTCAATACTTCTTACGAATGTATGAAGTAATTCTGGTGCATCACCAGATTCAAGATCGTGAAAAAGATCCAATGCAAGTTCATCAGCTTCTCCAATTACAACTGTGTCAATTCCATGTATCTTCATTCTATCAGGTTTTGCAAGTTCCCATGAACCATTTCCACCAACTACAACTTTAAAGCCATATTTCTTTTTTAGTTGAATAACAGAAGCACACATTTTCTTAAATTTCATGGCAACGTATGATAATTTCTCAGGCGACATAGTTGTTGTTACTGGTGCCATACCCAACGGATCCATGACATTAATTCCAACCACAGAGGTGTTAGGTCCAATAGACTTCTCCAACATTTCTGGATGAGCGATTACAATTTCCTCTCTTTGGTATTCCTTTAATAATGCACTTTCAATTCTGCGAAGACCGCATTGAGCTACCTTTACCTCACCTGTATTTTTATCGGTTTCAACGCTTGGACAGAATAACTTATCAAATACGAATTCTGGTACTAGTTCATACGGACCGCAAGCAATAAAACCATAAAGAAAATTACCTCGATAATTTGTCATAAGACTACGGTCTGCTGTTAACACTAGACGTTTACCAGCTGACATTCCCTCTAATCCTCAAGTTCGTTTACTTATTTGGGTATAAATCTATTACTATACTGTTACCAATATAGATCATTCAATACAGCCCAGTTCTATGGCCTTTTATCAGAATTGATTTCAGCTGTCTATGTGCCAAAATATTAAGGGCGTTAAGAAACGATACCCACTTGTAAGATGCATGTTCATAAGAAATAACTATCTCCCTGGTAGGAGTCGTGGCAAAATAGTACTTGACTTCCTTATGAGATCTTCTCCCATTCAATTTCATATAAGAATATCTTATTGTTCCAATGAATGACATTATATCGAGAAATCGAATTCCAGTCTCTTCCCTTACTTCTCTTATCAACGTTTCAATCTCTGATTCTCCATGTTCTTTGTGCCCCTGCGGAAACCCCCACGAACCTCTTCTATTCTTTAGAACTAGGAATTCAGGTTCTTTGACAGAAATCGGTGGGTTGTATCTTATGACAGCGCCAATCGAGATCTCCAGGAATATCCACCCTTTTTATTCTAGTACCAAAGCTAATTATAATTTTTATCGAATCTATATCTTTGATTATAACATAACCAAAATCTAAATCTCAATTTCGTAATAATTTTGAATCCGATCATAAAAACATAATTAACCTAAAGATATTAATGTCTAAATCTGAGTCGAAAACATGGGCCGATCGTCTAGTCCGGTAGGATACGGCATTGGCATTGCTGAGGTCGTGGGTTCGAATCCCACTCGGTCCACTATTAACCTGTATATCTTGATTCAAATATGACATGCCAAAATATTTTTCTTTTATTTTAAGAGTTGCTATCTAACAACAACCAATAATGTATTTATTCGTTAAATTAATAATTGTACAATATTGTATTTTGTAAATTGGCAACGAGAAATCTCTATTTCCGAAATAAACGGTAAAAAAGTTGTTGTCAAACGTAACAAGTTGAGCAAAAATTTGCACGATTATCTTCTTGTTATTTCGTATTCTATACTGTCCATTCTACTTGCACATCCCTCTGCACCTCCAGAACTTGGAAGCAAAATGACCTTGAACGAGGGTTTTGAAATGAGGGAAAAATTGCAGCTGATAGGGATTCCGACACCATCACTAATATCGATTTCAAATACTTTGTTAATCGAAGATTTTATCGCGGGTGGAAATCTTCACAGAGCTCTATCAAATGGAAGAAACTCTTCATTAGCATTTAATGCAGGAATTATTACAGGGAGGCTTCACAAGTCAGGTTATTCATTCATAGACAACAAATCTCAAAATTATCTTGTAACATTTTCAAGAAAAGTATTGAGAACTGATCTAGCTTTTATACAGAAAAAAGATTCAACCTTTGCTAGAAGTATGGACATAGGTTCATTTCTCGGCAGTCTTTTAGGGTTCGATTGTAAAAAGTACAAGGAAATAGAGGATGCTTTCTACGCCGGATATTACTCTGAAATGAAAACTAGAATGCCATACCTTTCGATAATTTTAAGAAACCTGCTCGGATTTGGACTAAGCCTCAATTCGAGTTGGATTAAGAATATTCTACAAGATCCTGATAAAATAGTGTCATATAGGAGGAAGTTCGGCTTTTCTGTCAAATCCCCCTGAGCCGAACTTGCAATAGAAGCATTGATCAGACTGCATGTAAGACAATCTTTGTATCAAAATAGCCCTTATCTTTAATGCAAATTTTGTCATCAGCCTATATTTTAGAGGCATGGAAGGAATAACTTCATCAAAATAAACCTTATAATGATCCGGACAAAACTTTAACGTAATTTGTGCCCTATGCTTGGAATTAGAATCTTTGTTAGAAGAAATATTTTTTGCTATACTAATCTGTTCTCTAATATACTCGTGTTTTGGACAAGGACAGTCTTTTCCTCCTGGATGTTTGTAAGCAGGGGTGTTTTTCCAATCAAAATCTGGAAAATCTTTTTCAAATTCATCCATAATAAACTACCTTTAGTGCTCATTAATCGAATATAAAGATATATCTAAATCTTATCATACTTTAGCAATGATAAAAGAATATATTTTGAATATTTTAAAATCACGGTAGAAGTGTTAAAAGAGCATAGCACAGACGCTAGCAATAAGTCGTCCACAGTTACAAATATTGAAAGAAATGGTAATAGTGTTAACGGATCAAGTAAGTATATCAATTCGAATTTAAATACCCTAACAAAATTTAAGAAAACACTTCTTGAAGAACAGAAAACTGGAGAAGAAAAGGTGGAATCACTTAATGATTCAATCGAATCTACCAAAATAGAAATCGATAAGCAAAGAATGGACTTGGAGGATCTAAGAACGCAGCTTAAGAAAGTAAACGAAATTAAGGAATCAGAATATACAAGATTTATAGAAATTAAGAATAATTTGATGGAAATTCGAGATAAAATGAAAAACCTGGATGAGAAGGCAAACGATTCATTGGGTCATAAGTTGAGAAAAGAGAGATTTGATATGATAAATTTAGCAAGAAACTTGGATCAAATTGAAAAGGATATTCAAACAAAAAAACTAACTAAAGATGAAGAACGGAGGTTGGTCGCTCGCTCAAAAGAAATGGCTACAAGGTTACATTCTCTAAAGATGATCCACAAAAAAGAAGATGATTATAGAACAATTTCTATCCAGTATAACAAGTTAAAGACTAAAATTAATTCTATTTTTCAACAAAAATCCGAAGTAGGAGATAAAATAGGCAAGTTAAAGGGGAGTTTAGACAAATTACTTAATTTAAGAGAAAGTCTCTATGAAGATAGAAGAAAAGCCAGAAGCGAATTGAGAGAAGCAGAAGCAAAGTTAGAAATGGTAAATACCCAGCTAAATGCAATCGAATATAGACGCGCCAGACAAGCAAGCTTTAGAACAAGGCCTGGTAACGTTGGAGATAGACGCGATTTCAAATATGACAATTCTCAGGAAAGAATCAGGCGCAACAAGGAAAATCTAGAACTATTGAATATAGCTAAAGAGGCGGCATTGAAGAAGATGTCAAGTGGGAGAAAACTAACATTTGACGAGATGAAGCTCATATATGGTGACGAG
>DATADQ010000215.1:0-2223 GCA_036258455.1 Nitrososphaeraceae archaeon
GCTAAATATGAGATGACTGTTAGAAAACAAAATCAGATGTCCAAAGGCCACACCGTCCTTCCAATCAGCATCTATCATTGGCTAACTAATTTTCAAACAACATTAAAGCCTTTTCCTTTCCTACCAACAATTCACTACGAGGAATCTTGAGATGTTTCATTCTGATACGAATATCAACGTATTGAGTAAACCGTACTCTAAACTTAATTAAATCTAACGAAAGGCAAGAATCAACACAGCAACCCGCATCTGTCCTAAATGGCACTTGCTCAATGAGTCTTCTTGACAATCGCGACAAAGCAAACCCTTGATGCAATACAGGAATTATGGCCTCGGAATTTTCTACTTCCGATAGCAACGATTCAAACTGTGCTATCTTAAACCAACGATATCCTTCATATGTTGCAGTGCGGGGCGGATCTGGAGGCAGGAAAGCGGAGATGTTAGTATCGATATTGGTATCATCACGGCCGGTGTTATTGCACCAGCCAGATATAGAATCATACGACTCGTCATGATTTACTATTGCATCAACATCTGCTTGAGTCACAATAAGATCGTCGGGCAGGATCATAAAATGAGTATAGTCGCTTTGCAGAAAGAACTCTCTTGCTTTGTTGTATGCTTCGTCTTGTGGAAAATACTTAATCCATAGTTTAGAGATTCCGTTTATCTTTTCGATAGCCTTGTAAAACTCTGGGATACTACGCGGATTGAAGATTACTAATAAGGACTTCACTGCCATCGTCGCTAATCTGTAGTTCAGCCAGGTAGTTTTTTACTATTTCTCCATAATCGTCAACGGGAGAACATTAACTTTATCTTTCATTAATGCTTACTTGTCAATATCTAAATGGCAAAATCAATTTTTACCCAGAAGTCATAGATTAAATTTAATATTAAAGAAAAAACATATCTGAAATTAATGAATGATATTCAGCAAAAGATTTCCGAAATCAATGGTCAAAAGATAGTCGAAGATATGGGTGAGAAAGGATATAGTTTGTTATCACAATTCTTGGCTGTAAAATACTGTAAAGAACTTATCGATAAATATGGTAATGAGGATCTTTATCGTAAGATTATTACTATGGAAAAATATCGTTTTGGTTTAGGAGAATATAAATACTTCAAGTATCCTTTGCCCAATTTAATTCATAATATAAGGAAAGGTGTATATCCTCTACTTGCTCCTATCGCAAACAATTGGATGCGGCTGCTAAACCTAAAAAGACAATTTCCCAATGAGTTTGAAAAACTTCAAAAGGTATGCCACGATAACAACCAAGTCGAATGCACAGTTCTTATTCTAAAATATGGCAAGGGAGGATTTAATACATTACATCAGGATCTATATGGGAATATTTTTTTTCCCATGCAACTCGTACTTTTCCTTAATGAACCAGATGAAGACTATTTTGGGGGGGAATTTGTATTAACCCAGCAAAACCCTAGAGCACAATCAAAAGCCATAGTACTTAGACCACGTATGGGAGATATGCTCATTCTTACTACAAATTTCAGACCCATGAAAGGCAACAAAGGTTACTATCAAGTGCAAATGAGGCATGGTATAAGCGAGGTTCATGATGGAGAACGGCACACATTAGGAATTATTTTTCATGATGCCTTGCATTAGTATTGTGAATTTAGCGGAAGCAACATTGAGTTAATTTATTGATCCATTGTAAATCAGAAAAAATGTAGACCGGCTTGGATATAGTGCTCGAAGAAAAGCCTAAAGAAAAAATGAAGAAATATTAAGATAGTTCTTTCCATTTTTGTGAGTTGAAATTATTGAGTACCAATATTGTTAACGTTAACCTAACACCACCTGCAGGTGAGACCAATAAAAGGCAGGATGCCAATAAGTCCTAATCCCACGATCATTCCAATCATACAGATTTTGTATTTAGTTATTCCGAACATACCATTATTTCACTTCTTTTGTATTACAATGATTCTCAGCTGTAATTTTGACAAATCAGCAGATTTTCATATTAATGAATTATTATATATAAATAAAATTCAAAAACCTAAGACATACACCTTTATTTGTAGAACCTCCAAAATATATTAAGGAAGGTATAGTTTGAATTACAATAAACTAACTCCAGACGAAGAAAGAGTCCTTGTAGATAAAGCAACGGAACCTCCTTTCATGGGTGAGTACGACAATTTTTACGAAGACGGAACTTTTATCTGTCGAAGGTGTAATACCCC
>DATADQ010000216.1:0-8773 GCA_036258455.1 Nitrososphaeraceae archaeon
CTGGCTTCCATGATTCGAAAATCAAACTGGCAGCGATCATTATAGAGAATCAGCCATTAGAAGGATGGCACCTATTAAGAAATTCTGGATCTCTTTCCACCTTTTTAATATTATTCTCGGAGTTACGATTGTGGATTAAAGGGGTTCGCAGTACGACATTCGTGCGCTGCTCAACTCGGCGATCGTGTTGCGGGATGGCGAGAAGCTAAATCTGCCCCCCGCGCTCGAGGGCTTCCTGTTGAACACCGAAATCGGCGAGCTATTGCGGGACTACGGGTTTATCGGCGAACTCGGCGACAACGAGCTCACGGTCGCGATACACAAGAACCCTCCGCGGGTGACCCGTACGGTCCTCTAGAGATTAGTGGAGAGACGGAATGGACCAGGAACTTCGAAGTTTGCAAGGTCGGGCATGGAGAAACAAATGAATCGCTGCCGGGTAAGGATCAGAGTATAGTAAACCCGGATAATATTTTTGATGCGTTTGTCTCCTACTCCCGTGGTACGGGCGGCAAACACGCAGAGATCATTAAGCGCTATCTAGAAAGAAATAGGATTACAACTTTTGTGGGGCACATTGAGCAACCAAAATATTCTGGTGACTTCCAGGAAAAGGTCGATAATGTCATATCCGCTTGCAGATATTTCATTTTATTGATTAATATTGATACTTTCGAAAGAGAGGAGGTTATCAGGGAAGTCAAAAAAGCCTACTCAAATGGAAAAACTCAAAGACCCAAACTTGTGGTATTTCGTCAAGATATTGGTGAAAGAAATTCACAGGAGCTTTTGGACCAAACGGGTATTGATATTTCAACGGAAAATCAACATGACTTCAAGAGTGAAGAAGAATTAGCCACTAAAGTCATAATATTATGCAAATCTAAAGATCTTGTCAAGAAAGAAGTTGAGTTAACCCCGCAAGCAGCTCGATCCCGACAAAGTGAAGTTGCTGGAATGGAACAAAACAAAAGTGAAGACAAAGCGAGAGTTGATGAATTCAAGAGAAAAATAGCCAAATGCAAGCTGTGGAAATATTTCGAAATTAAGGGCTTTCTCTATAGACGACTATATGGAAAATTCAGTTTATGTATATCGAGCTACTCAGCTTCAAACCGGAGGGTTCTGTGGACATAAAAACTGAACACCTTAGATTAGTACGCATGGTGCAAGCCATAGACAAACTAGATGATGTTCTTGATCAGATAGAAGGGGGGAAGGAGATTACTATAGGTGATATTTCAGCTTCATTAGAATTAGTGAAAAACAAAATAAAGGAAGATTCGTATTATAGAGACCATCCACAGACAGAAATCTTTGCAATTCATGAGGCAAGTCTCGGCTTGCTTAAACCTGGTAACAGCTCAGCCGAGTTATTTGATATGGATAGAGAAATGCTTAAGGAGCTGGAAGACAAGTATGATAACCAATTTATTGAAACTTTCATTTTGGGACGGATCCTATAGCCCTTTTGTCGCTGTTTTTGCACCAATTCGTATTGAAATCATCGACCTGAAACTTACTGAAACAGCTATCATAGCAAAGTTGAATTCCTCTAGCCTAGTTGATTTGTATGGCTTAGACCTGAAATTGCAGAGTAAAAATAGTGGCGGTAGACAACTAGGTGAAGCGCAGAAAATAACCGGATTTCGACGAACTAAGGATACCGAGCTAATTTTAGAAAGTGATTTGACCGGAATTACCTTGGCGGAATTCATAGTATTGATACTCTTCTACTACGATAATCCAATTCAGGAAAAAACCTACGGTAAAAGCCGCACTCCTGGGGCGTGGTATCCGTTGAACTGACAATTTGGACATGACATTACTGTCTAAGTCATTAACTTAGATTAGTATGATTGATTATTTTATTTTGTCTTATACTTTAATCGCTCCTGCGTTATATCTTCTCCAGTTAGATTAATCATGTATTGTTTTGTTTCTTCTGTAAGCTCTGGCTGATTCCAATAGTTACCCTCTTGATCAACCTTTCTATATTCGTCTAGTTGTTTGGGTGTCATAGCTGCGATTTTGTGACGTTCCTTAACTGCATTAGCAGTACCATAAAACCCCTTTTCTAGATTACTATCGTCATAATGAAAGAATGTTTCACCTTTTGAATTTCTGATCATCTCTCCAGTGTCAGGGAAAAATGGACATTCAGGGACACATTTCTGAGCCGTACAAGCTGGACCTACATATTTCCATACGTCTCCTTTACCATCAAATGTATTAGGTAACATAAACGGGCTATCTTTATGTGCTTCCCATCTAGTTTTGCCTAATCGATACTTTGCTCTAAAATATTTTTCTTCCAATTCTTTTCGGTCTAGATCATTAATATTTTTGAAAGTAAACTCTTCTTCCTTTTCAATCCTCCTTGATATATCATCTATCATCTTATGTTGATTCAAGTTTGCTCATCCTATCTTCTAGTGATTAAACATTTAAAATTGAAGGACCTTTTTCAAATAATGAAAACTTACTTTCTGCACAATCTTTTAATAATCGCATTAATAACACTTGGTCTTTAACATCAACATCTAACTCCACTCGTTTTAATGACTCCCAAGCCTTTACTCTTACTATTTCGATTTCTTCTATACACTGCTGATATGAGTACGCTAGATCTGTCTTTGCTAAATCGCATACATCTCAATATTCTTAGATCAGTTTCATCTAAAGCCACAATTGATTTCTAATTCATAATAGATGCATGATAGATAAAAAGTTTAGACGTTCGCAACAAGTATTCGTTAACGAAATCGATAATACCATTCCCTACCTAAGCATCAGACACATAGTCGTCACTTGAATGTTGAATAAACTTCATAACATGATCAATTATTCTGTCATGATTAACATCCACTTCTGTTGTAATTAAAACTAAATGGTTATTGTCCTCTAATGGGATAGTTATACGTTTAATCTTTTCATACTCTGCCATGGCGTATCTTCCCTTCCCAATTTTTGGGGAAAGCGTATTTCGTAAGGCCCATCTGGCCAATGCTTGCAAATTTGATTTCTTGGTTTCTTCGGATGAAAGTAGGTTCTTCACACCTTCACGTTGACCACCGTATTTGGTTTCTCCTGTATCATCACAAACACCAGCATAACGGACCTTTGGATCAACCGATAGAATCTCATTACATAGCTTTCCATAATCCATAGATGTATTTATGTAAAAAGTCTAATAAGATTTTAATCTGCAGATAGATATTCTACAGGTGTCAAATGTACATCACATCTCTTGAGAACATATTGCAATAATTAAGTATTTGATCTTAATATCGCTGAAACCTGCGTAATCCAAGCAACTCATTGGTTATATGCTAGAGTAGTTACTTTCTAAGTAGCTGGATCATGTACATTGTTATTCTAAAACTTGTTGAATTACTGATTGCCTAGTATCTCCTTTGGAGGATCTTTTTCGGCTATGTGGACCATTTCTTTGAATGAAGTCAGGCATTCATCATAAAGTTCTTTATGAAATTGACTTCCAGTACGACATAACCTTGGGGCTCTTTCTCCGTGCGTATGGTTTGTATTCTGACAATGTCCAGCCTCTGTCTTTGCCTTTAGGTTAAAAAGAATCCAGGACATAGATACTAGAGCCAAGGTCCACATTCTGTTCTCCAGACTCATTAGTTTATACTGTATTGGCATTCATCGAGCTTCCTTTCTGGAGCCTTTGAAAGCACAGTATATGTAGTAAGATCCAAGATAAATTCTTTCAGATTTAGTTGTGAATGTTGTGAATATTTGTCTATAGTTTCTTGTACAATCTCATAATATGAAATAATATTTTTTTCAGGCATTTCATCATAGCAATCCTATCGGTATTTTTAGTTATGCATAGGTGTCTGATATTATAGAGAATTAAATTAAAAAATAGCTTGGCTTTATAGTATGTGCATACAATTTTTATCTACCATATTTTAAAGGCTGATGGGCGGGATTAGCAATTCTCCTCCGCTGGGCAAGAAATTAGCCACAGCTAATTTCAGTAGGTCTCTTCTTTCTGATAATGAAATGCCAACTTCTTTTTTTTGACAATTTGTCTGACTTTCTCATATTGACCTTTGCTCAGAACAGAGAAACTGCATGTCCTAATTGCGGCTCAAGAATGAGAAGGGTAGGATAAGGTCATCTCCACGGAGTATTATCAGTATGTAATTAAAAACCTTAATACCACTCCTTATATCATTATCCAATGAAGTTCGACTTTTTTAGTAGAAAATCCAAATGTGATAAATGCGGAAGCAAGTTCAAGAACGAAGCGGAACTGATGGATCATCAGCGTAAAGTACATCCAACACAAAGTTAGGCTTTATCCAAATAAATTATGACGGACTTCCTCAAAGATCAGTAAATACTGCAGTTCTGGATCGGTCGTCGTATTTCCACCGTTTTCTACAGACGAAAATAGGTAATAATCTTATATATTGTATTTCACGTTATATTACGGGGCTCATCCTAACTAGCTAAGCAAAGGTCTAGTACCGTATTAGTTGAGTCTCCTGCGGTTTTTTCATGACCACTACATTAGTAAGATATTACACTCGGAGGGTAATCTCAGAATCTACCATGATCTGAACAGGGTTTCCAACACTATCCCCATCTTGAGTGTCCTCCGATTCATTCCGGTCCGATCCCCCTGTTACTCCTGTATTAACAACAACTAACTATTTGTATTACTTGTATTCCCTAAAACCATTTATATCAAATTATCATATCGATTTTTAATGAAAACAAGAACATTCTTAAAAGTGTCTCCTGCCATAGCGTTGTCATTCTTAACATCAGTAGCACTTCTTGTAAGCACTTCATTAGCACAGGAAAACCAGACAAATATGACTGCCGCCACTAACGAAACAAATGCAATGATGGGAAATCAGACAGAAAGCGGAACTGCTAGCGGAATAGAAAATCTAACAGGAGGTAGTTCAGGTAATATTGGTCTTCTCCAAAATGATACCGATATTGGTAGTCAGAATACTTCAGTGACAGGAGGAATGGAACAGGAGCAGGAGGCTACAGAAACTAGTAATATGACATCGCAGCAACAGCAAAATGAGACAGGCGTTATGATGGGAAATGAAACAAATCAGACAGGAGAAGGAGGAAATGAGACTCAGCAAGGGCCTCTCGAACAACTGAGAGAAACATTAAGCGGTATCTTTGGCGGAGGAAATCAATCTCAATAAGTCTCAACGATTTTCGTGTTAAGCTGTAACAGCTCTGGGGAACAAACAAAAACAACGCTAGACTTCAATGAAAAATCAGTAAGTCCCACATATTGCAATGCATTGCACTGAATCCTCAATTGTTATATTTAACCAAGACTAAATAAAGTGTGACAAGTGATACAATGACAGAAACTCTCAGCGATTTCATGAGGAAAAAATTGATAACTATAGAAGAATCAGCTTCTGTTCAAGAAGCTGCCAATAGAATGAAGGACAAGAACGTCAGTTCGTTAGTAGTGGTTGATGAAATTAATAGACCACTGGGTTTGATTACTGAACGTGATTTGGTAAGAAAGGTCTGTATTCACGATGTCTCCACAAGTAAGCTAATTATCAAGGAGATAATGTCCTCTCCTCTGATTACCATAGATTCCAAATCATCAACGTCAGAAGCAGCTGATATGATGCTACGAAATAATGTAAGGCATTTGCTTGTCGTCGACAGTGAATCATCCGAAGGTTTAAACAAACCCATTGGTATAGTTACTCCGCTTGACTTTACAAGATCTGAAGGCTACGCAGGTAGTGACGATAACGACACTATTGAAAAGTTGTTAGAATATTATATCTAGAAATCTGCTTTGTAAATACCGATAGGTTTTGATTGATCTAGCCACGCATATCACCCATTTTTGAGGCGGTAATATTACCTGATGGCTCTAGGGTAAATCTCATCAGTTTGTCAGATGCAATTGTGTTTATTCGATTATCATTAATATTTGTTTTATTGCCACTATTAAACTATCGATCGTACACGGATGTTATATGTCTATAAGATAATAACGCTTGCTTATGTTCCGTGTGTTCATCTACGTACGTCATTGAAGGTAATAGCTCTTTACTACTATCCGCAGCTGTATTAGTTATAGTTTCATTTGTGAAATCTTTTACCATTTTTTCATAGAGAGTAGCAGCTTCATTCACTATTAGTTCATTAAGAGTTTCAGCATAACCATTCTGGTTAGAATTTCTTATTGGTTGGTGGGATCTTCTTACCTTCAGAACTCATTGGACCCTTTTGAGTGCCTTCGAAAATAGCAATAGAATTTGAAGGAAATCCTGCAAATGAATAATATTCCTCTACTAATTTTTATAGACAGGGCAGCTTCAACGTCCTTGCTAGACGATTTAAACTTTCAACTTTTCTGGGAGACAAATAAGGGTTAAATGCATCTTCTAGGAGTTAAATATTAAATGCCAAGCACATTGGATTCAATAAAATATGTCAAGTACAATAAAGCCCGTCTGAAAGCAGGCAAAAGAAATGGAAACAAATTCATGCTTCTAGAGTACTTCAAAGAACATGAAGGGAAAGTGAAGGGGATGAAAGGATTTGTAGTATTGGATAATATACAGGATTCACAGGAATCGATCGTTCTTACCTTTTGGGAAAATAAAGAAGACATGGACGCATTTTATCATCCAGATAGCAAAATCCTATCAGATCTAGTGGATAAGCTAAAACCCTCATTTGAACAACCTCCTGAAAGAAAAGATTATGAGGTAATAAAATTCAAATTATAGAGTAACCAAAGGTTAGGATATAGGGAAAAAACCGTAGCCTAATTCTAAATCTGCTGGATGAATAATTATTCCGCACCAGGAGGTATGCGTGCTGGCTTTGAATACTACAGAGCATTCCCTATGAACACAGAACAGAATAAGGCGTTATCCGAAACTAGGTTACAAATACCGGTATTAGCAATAGGCGCAGATATCTTTCCAGCACTGGGAGGAGATGTTCCTGGCAATATCACTTTAAACTCTACACAAGCATTAGCTGCAAATGTAACAGGCATCACAGTTCCACTGTCAGGGCATTACATTGCGGAAGAACAGCCAGTTTTTCTAGTAAAATTACTCAACAATTTCTTTAGTGGTAATTCTACTACTATTTTCGATTTTGGAATCTAATCTATCGGAGAGAGGTATCACTGCTAAGAATACCATATGAACTCATTGTTTTAATAAACAGCGAGATAGTATACCATAGATAGTAGTTGAGTGAGCATCAGACCAGACGCAATGAGGCTCTGCAATTGGCGAAGAACGCAAGACAAGATCTATTTGAAGAAAAAAAATCAATAACAAATCTCTTATTACAATGCAAAACTATTTGTAGATATCTGGGTGTTTCAGATGAAAACAACTGGATCGATTTAGAGTTGAATGGGTATTATACTGCTGATGACAATCTAACTCTTGCACAAATAAAAAAAGCTGTTCCGTCGTATCGGCTCGGTGGTATGATGTATTACGATACAAGAAATAATCCCGTTTTGATGAGCTATGAAATGATGGAAATTTTTGCTATGATGGGAATACGAGATCTATTTCGGAAATCGAATCAAGTGACACCTTTACGATTGTAGGTTCTAGGCTTATAGATAAACTTAATGAGCTAATCAGGGAACAGTCTGGGGGATATCAACCCTATCCAGTATTCAAAGCAGTGATTCCGAACAATGTACTAAGAAAAATAATGGTTAGTGTCAGGAGTCGAATAGGAAGTTTCTTGGACAAAATAGTATTGGAATTGGAATATGGAGGAATACCAGAACACATTTTTGAGAATATAAGACAAGAAGTCGATCACAAATTAGCATCCACTTGTCCTAATGCAATAGAAAAGCTGAAGGTAACTTATGAAAAGATATCTGCTAGCAATAATCCCGAGGATTGGTCTCATGTTGCCTCAAGTTGTAGAAGAATAATAAAGGATGTAGCTGATACCCTTTTTCCGCCACAACAGATTCCAGCAATAGATAAAAGTGGAGTAAAGCATGCACTAAATGAAAGTGCCTACATTAACAGAATTATTACTGCAATTAGATCAAATACTGCTAGTAAGACAGAAGGAACTTTTTCGGTCTCCATGATAAACTATGTAGACGCATTCCTTCGTGAAATACAGCGATATACTAGCAAAGGAAATCATACAGATTTTACTAAGATAGATGCTGTAAGGTGTGTAGTCTATACGTATTTGTTAATGGGTGATATTCTACATTATTACAGTGAAGAAAGGTCTAAGTCCTAATGACTTGTCAATTTCCGCGCCAGAGGAATTTGAAATAAATTGATTGGGACATTACATTACGATGATGTGGAGAATCTGTCGTATCGGCAACTAGAACAAGCCGTGAAAGCTTTAGATTCTGGTGATATTGCGGCAGCTGAGGAATATCTGTATGAAATTATTCAGGGGCTACCAACGGAAGAAGCAAAAACGCATTTATCTATAGCCATAAATGGTTTACACTATTTTAATGATACTAAAGGCGCAAAGATGTTCAAAGTAGTCTACAAAATTCAACAGGATGACAATTATCCCATCTCTTAGACCTCTTATAGAATGTTAAAGCTAACCTAAAAGCATCTACAATATCATCGTAGGATGTTTCTTCCTTTTGTATTTCTTATCGCTTCTCCTTACATCTAGATATATTATGAAGTATAGAATAGCCGCAATACTGTAAAATATGTAATCATGCATTTTTGTGATTTCTTACCTCTTGCAGTGT